>JAQTPO010000011.1:11537-26556 GCA_028712845.1 Dehalococcoidales bacterium
CCTGCACGTCATCAATGCGGATGCTGCTATCTCCCGTTGCGCCACTGATGCTCAGGTTGCTGTCTATCCTGAGCTCATCATAGCTGGTGCCGTCCTTGACAAAGCTTAGCGATTTTAACAGTTGCCAGTCCAGGGTACCGCTGATAGGGTATTCGTTATTGTCCGAGGTAATAAGGGCAGGATCAGTACGCCAAATTTCAAACAGCGAGTTATATGCCGTCTGGTTCTTGTTGCCGATTTTCAGGTAAAGGGTTATCGTGTAAGCACCGTCGGCATATCCGCTAAAATCGAGGGCATCGTTGTAGGTGACGTAACTCGTACTGGACGTCGAATGGGTGAACGCGGTGGTGCCGTTAATGTCAATGCGGAGCGATGCCGTATTACCGGTGGCGCGCAGGTTGGTATCAAAACGCAGGTTATTGTAGGCAGAGCCGCTCTTGGTAAAAGTCAGCGTCTTTCGTAAGGTATAGCTGGTATCCCCGGTCTTGGTGGCTACGGCATTATCCGAATCGACATTCGTGGGGCTGGTGGTGTAAAGCTCAAAAAGCTGGTTATAGCCGTTGCCGCCGCTGACGCTCATGTAGAGTTTGATGGTATATGCGCCATCAGCGTAGCCGCTGAAATCAAAAACATCACTGTAGTTAACATAGCTGCTGCTGGTGGTGGTGTGAGTGAATATTTCCACATTGTTCAAGCGAATGCTCGTGGTTACGCTGGTGCCGCCGACTACTTTAAGGTTGCTGTCTATCCGTATTTCATTATAGGCAGAACCGTTCCTGGTAAAGTTCAGCGTCTTGACGAGCTGGGCGGAGCTTGAGGTGCCGGTGGCTACCGAGCTATTATCGTACACAACCATAGTAGGATTAGGCACGATGCTCAGCTTGACATCGCCCGCGCTGGAAGCGGTCTCAACGCTGGTGAGCGTGCCGTTGTTGAAATCGGTTTGAGATGTCTGCGTCCACGCGGTAGACGCCCAGCCGCTGGCGGCGCTGCCGGAGGAAGCCTCAGTATCCGTGAAATCCGCATGAGTGACGCCGATGGCAAATACCGACCCCATCATGACAACAAGCATCGGGATAATCAGGTACTTTGCGTATTTCATAGATTTTCTCATCTCATTTAGCCATGATACCGGGTAAATTGCAATTACCTTGACCTTAAAGTCTATTAATTCCCAGAATTCAGGGTAAAGGTAATCCCAATTTGCGCGCTGTCCGTCTGGATAATATTTTCGTTGACATTGATATCGTCGCCGGTGCCGAAGCTGCCATCGCTCCCCGCCCGCTTAATGTCAGTAGCCACGCTCCATGTGATTATGTAAACCACGGTGTCGCTGCCGCCGCTGGCCGTCATGGCAACACTCTGCCCATTGAGCACCGCTTCCAGCCCGCTTAATGCCGCGCCGGCACCGCTGCTGCCGAGGAGATACACCAGGTTGGCTTCCGCATTCGCCTGGTCGGTTCCTGTGCCACGCTGGAGCTTGATGCTCATGCAATCGTCCAGGTCACCATTGCCGCCGTCGTTGTTGCCGGAAACGGCATTCTCCACAATATTCTGGCTGACATCACTGAAGGTAACGGCGGAATCAATGGTCAGTGTGCCGGGGACGCTCCCATTGTTAACCAGCACCCAGGTGATGCTGCCGGATTCGCCGGGGAGAATTTTGGTAAAGACCGCGTTGCCGTTAGCCTGATTGCCCCCTCCGGCTACCGTGTATTTGCCGGCGGTGCCGCTTCCGCTGACTGCGGGAACCAGGTCAAGGGTGCCGGCGGTGATAACCGCGCCGGTGGTTTCAGTATCAGTGAAGTACGCCCAGACCCCGGTCGCGGCCATGCCGGTGGCGAGGAGGAAGGCTATGGTGAGGGCGATTATCTTTTTCACTGATTTTTCCGTTTCCTTAAGCGTCGCAGGGGACTGGATTTTCATTACGCCCAGCCCCCGGCAACCTGTCTCTCTCACTTATGCTGCCGGTTCCGGCAGGTGTTTTACTGCTGCGTTCCAGTTACGGTTACCGTGACATCTACCGTGTTGCCCTGGCAGCCATTGGTAGCGGCGGTATCAAAAGCAAACTCGATGAATAACGGGCCTTTGCCGCCGATAGCCAGCCCGCCCGGCAGAGTAATATCGCCCAGCGCTTTGAGCTCTGCCAGCGTCTTGTTTTCCGCTGCACCAACCGAAGCGCCCTGCCATTTTACCGTGGTCGTCCGGATCATCTTGTCAAAAAGGTCGGTCGGGTCGGTAGTCCACGGTGAGCCGGTGATCGTCGTCGGGCGCCCGGATGTATCCACGGCGGAATAGTCGAAGCTTGCCGTGAGCGTCGTCATCGCTATGGAGCCGGAATTGCTGATGTAGAGCGTGCCGTTTTCGGTGGCGCCAGGGGCCCAGCCTTCAGCTGCCCATGTCGCCGTGGTGTTGCCCGTTGCCATTTCATCTGCATTGGACAGTCCGAGGTCCAGAGTGCCCGCGATGAGGGTGTTGCCGGTGGAGGTTTCCGTGTCATTGAAGTACGCCCAGGTGCCGCCGCCGACCATGGCGATAATCAGAATGGCAGCGATTGATAAACCGAGTATCTTTTTCATCTTTTTCTCCTTTTCAATTTTTTAGTTCGATTACTTATCTAGTTGCCGCTGAAAGGTAATTTTTTAGCTGTCACAATTCATCTCGTAGCTCCTTAGATTATGTTAATTTCAATTTTCACTTTTTAGTGCCTCCTTGACGATGTCCTTGATGATGAGAGCCACCAATAACATCGCGGGTAGAATAATCGATACATACCAGCCCGTCTTGGTGCGGACGAAGCTGGTCAGGTAACCGAAGTACGGTACTTTAAAAAGATATATCCCCTTTATCTGTGTAATATTTACCGGTGCCTGGTCAGGGTCTTCCGAGTTATCCCCTTTCGTGATAAGATTCATATCTTTATTAATCTCAATAACCCGGTGGGTTACCTCTCCCCTGGCGATGGTGTAAGTAATGATTGTGCCCGGTTCAATCCGCGGCGTGAGCGGACCGCCGAGAGGACCGGTTATCACCAAGTCACCCATGTTAAACACCGGCACCATGCTTTCGCTCTTGACGAAATACATGTTATAGTCTGGGGATAAGTAAATAAAACCCAGCGCCCCGACAATCAACAGCATAATGGCGGCCAGTATTCTCGTTATCAGTTTCATCAGGCGGTCACCTCGGCGCTGATAGGATTACACCGGCGGCAGATGGCGGACAACCGGGCGACAAGCTCGCCATTATTGAATGTATCCTGCACATAACCATCTACCTTAAATTGCTCTGTTCCCTGCCAGTCTTCCCTTTCATTTCCTAGAATGAGCACTGCGGGAATATCCCATAATTCCTGGATACGTTCACTGGCATCAGCCGCATCTTCCGCTTTTCTATCGATGAGCACCAGATGGGGTTTTTCACAGTATTCAGGGGCAGAGGGCATATCAACCATCTTTGAGATGTAAATTGTCTCAATACCATGCTGGTCTAAAACATGGGTGACCTTTTCTTTAGTTGGTTCTCTGCCGTAAATCAGCACTTTCATCTTATCTATCTCTTTATTTACTGCTCTCATAATCAATATAACCGAGTGGAATTACAAAGAAATGAAATGCATAACCGAAACATTACAAAAATATTAATATCGCCTTACAATAACATTACAAGTTTGAAGGGCACTATTGAATTGACGCGCAACGCGCCCCGAAAGGATTAACGAATGTTCTAGTGAAGGCAACCTTAATGCGGATTGGGTTTATTAAAAAGAGACAGCCGGAACCTTATGTCAGGCTCCGGCTGCGATGCTTGATGCAGATGACTATGTTTAACTAGACCGGCTCGTTCAGGGAATATCCGATACCGGATTTTGTCACGATAATCCGGGGATTCTGCGGGTCTGTCTCAATTTTTTCCCGCAAACGCCGGATATATACTCTAAGGCTTTCTGTCGACGTCGGCAACTCTCCTCCCCACACCACCTCTGCCAGACGAGAATGGGGCACTACCTGCCCGGTGTTTTTCATAAGCTCATAAAGGATAATGCCTTCCGTATTGGTTAGCTCTATCTCTTCCTGCCTGAAAAAGGTCTGCCGTGTCTCAGGGTTAAAACTCAATTCTCCGCAGACTATGGTCTTTCCTGATAAAGCAGGAGCACCCCTGCGTACCAACGCGCGGATGCGGGCAAGCAGTTCCATCTGGCGAAAAGGCTTTATCATGTAGTCGTCCGCACCCCATTCCAGCCCCCTGATAATATCCGCCTCCTCTCCTCTTACCGTTAAAATCAAGACGGGAACGTTAGTAAAGGTACGGATTTCCTTCAAAACATCATAACCGCTGGTATCGGGAAGTCCCAGATCAAGAAGGACAACGTCCGGTTTTTCACTTTCGGTCAGCCTCACGCCTTCATTGCCCAGATGGGTAGTGACCAGTTTAGCTTCAGGCCAGCGAATCTCGAGCGCCAGGCGAATCACCTCGGTTATTTCTTTGTCGTCCTCAATAATAAGTATCGTCATGACTGTTCTCCCGGGCTATTTTGTTGCTGGTTCTCAGCAGTGTTACCCAGTGGCAACGAAAAACCAAAAGTGCTTCCAGCGCCTTTTTGGCTGCTGACCCATATCTTCCCGCCATGGAGTTCGACGAATTTCCTGGCAAGCGCTAAGCCAAGTCCCAATCCGCTCAGGCGCTCCCTATCTCCGATACGGCGGTGATAAGGTTCAAAAATCCGCTTCTGGTCTTCCGGGCTTATGCCTGGGCCGGTGTCCTGAATTTCTACAATGAGATTATCACGTTCTTCTGTTGCTTTTAAAGTAATGCTCCCGCCCGCAGGAGTGAATTTCAAAGAATTGATAAGGAGATTCTCCACAGTCTGCCGCAGACGCCCGCCATCACCGGAGATAACGGGGAGATAGTCTGGCAGTATAATCTTAAAGACCTGCTTATTTTGTTTTGCCAGGGGCGTCATCGCCTGCGCGACTTCCTCAAGTAAAGCCTTCATGTTCACGAGGCCCATATTTAATTCCAGCCGGTTTACGTCTGCCCTTGCCAGGTCAAGCAGTTCATCTATTCTCTTATTAAGGTTGGATGCACTGCGATCCATACTTTGCACCAGCCTCAATAACTGCTTATCATGAATTTCTTCCTGCAGCAATTCAATAGCTGCCATTACCGGTGTAATAGGAGTTTTCAGTTCATGTACCAGCGCCCTGGAAAATTCAATCTGCTTTTCATTTTCTTGCTGAAGTTGCTCTCTAAGACCTTTTTCTGCTTTGTAGTGTTCCTGGGACTGCACAAACAGGTCACGGTACTCTTGTTCGCTCTTTAGCAATTGTTTCTGAGCCGCATCAAGTCTAAACAGCATATCATTTATTGATTCGCCAAGGTGTGCGAGTTCATCATGTCCGGAGATTGTCAGGCGCGACAGTGCCATTTCTGGCGTTGTACCAACATTTTTTACAAAATCATCTATTTTTATCAAGCGCTTCAGCACCCACCGGTCAAATATCCACGTTATAGAGAGCAGGCTTAATGCAATAATTGTTATGATAGCCAATGAAATTAAATTAGCGCCGCTGATACCCTGATGATAGATATCACGCGGCAAATCCACCCTTAACACCAGGGCCGGTTGATTATAAATATCTTTTATTAATACATAGCCCGCGACTATTTTTTCGTTAAGCGGCTGCACAAAAATATCATCTTCAGACGAAGTGTGTTTAGCCTGTTCATCAAAGCCAGCAGGAAGATTCACCAGTGAAAGGGGTGCGATAGCTAAAGGCAATTGGACCCGGTCTTCTAATTTTGTTACTTCAGCTTTACTGAGAAATCGCCCCATAATCAGTGTCCCGCGAATTGGCCCTTCACCCATACTGGTTAAGATGGGATGAGAAGTAATGAGCATGGGATTCTCCGGAAGTAGTATTATCCCTGAGGTAACGCTTTCCGGGTTATCGTGTGTTAACAAGAGACTGCCGGGATTAAGAAATTCCTCTACTTTTAGCGGGATTTGTTTCTTCTCGTCCAGATCAAGAGCTTTCGCAAAAACGATTTGCCCTGAGGAGTCCGCGATCACGATAAGGTTTAAATTTAGCTGGACAAGCATGGGATCAACGAGGTTAGCCTTAATGTATGATTCGTTATGGTTCTCTACAAATGCATATGTGTCATCCCAGGTTGCCCAGTCCGATCCGGTAACACTCAAATGATAAACCTCATCACGCAAAGCATAAATGGCTCTTTTGGCACTGAGAACGGTATAATTTGACTCCACACTAAGAAATTTATTATTGATTATAGTACGTGTGAGCAGATATGCAATCACAACAATGATTACCAAAATTAGAATGCTTAGGCTAAGCATTCTCTTACGCATGGTCATCTGGCTATTCATTAAAGATTTAATGCGCATTCTGGTTTCTATTTTATGCTCAGATTAAGACAAATGCAAAATAGTGAGGCTTTTCTTTTTCATCAATAGGAAGGATGGCATCGTTTTCGGGGGAAAAGTTCACAGCTATTACAGAAAGCGGATAAAAATACAACTTCATCAAAAGAAACTCACGAACAACTTCAAAAATGTAGCTTTACTAGACTTGAACTATTTTTTTTAGTAGACTAGTAAGAATCTAAACAACATTTCCGATTATTGATGTTTCAGTTCCATAACTTGAAACCAGCATGGAGGAGACAGAAGATGCCAGAGATAAATGCGATACAAAACACCTCGGACACGAGAATAAAGCCAAAATTCCAGCTTCCCGAGAAGTGGGATTACGATGCAGATGTTGTCATATTAGGAACCGGGGGAGGTGGGCTGGTATCAGCCATTACGGCGCATGACCAGGGAGCCAGTGTTCTATTACTGGAGAAAACTTCGGAGTCAAGGGAGGGCGGAAATACCAGGGTATCCCAGAATGGCTTTTTTTGCCCAACAAATATACCTCAGGGAATCGAGTACCTGAAGGCTTGCTGCAAAGAGACAACCCCCGACGATGTAATTAGGACTTTTATCGAATACTTGGCTGATAATATTGCATGGATACAGAGTATGGGTGGTGAGGTAGTGACCCTTCGAAAAGGAAGAGAGAATGCGGAGTTTCCCGACTTGCCTGGAGCCGACTGTTTTACTTCGAGTTATGTTGGCCCGGCATCCAATGAACTGGGAGGAATGGCGGGACTGTGGCGCTTGCTTAAAGCCAACGTGGTTAAAAGGGGAATAAAGATAATATACGAGACCCCCGCGAAAAAACTGATTCAAAACCCGGCAACACTGGAGATAATGGGAGTTGTGGCAGAAAAGCAGGGAACTCACAAAGAATTGCATATCAAGGCAAAGAAAGCAGTCATCATGGCTTGCGGAGGCTTCGAATTCAATACTGAAATGATGCGCAATTACTTTGTGCAAGGTGCCCCGATTTACAGCATCGGCACACCAAGTAACACCGGAGACGGTATCAAAATGGTAGAGGAAGTTGGCGCGGAGCTATGGCACATGTCCAACGTACTCGCACCCAGCTATGAGCTTCATTTTTCTGATGCTGGCCTGCCGCTGGGTCAGTGTATGTACTTTTATGCCCCATCTGACTCCCTGATATGGGTAGATAAAATCGGGAACAGATGGCGAAACGATGAACCACCCCGGGGCGCCAATTCAAGGCATGGCAAGGCGATTCAGGAAGGACTCTATCATGACCGAAATGGCTTCTATCCTCGTATTCCGACTTACGTCATATTTGATGAAGCGACAAGAACCGCCGGGCCTCTGCAAGCCCAACCTAATAATAAGAGAACAACTTTTGGACTCTTTGGTTATACGCAATTCTTCAGAGACTACGAATGGAGTCCTGATAACACGAAGGAAATTGCGAGGGGTTGGATACTAAAGGCAAATACAATCAAAGAGCTCGCCTTGAAGATAAAGAGGGACCCTGATAATGAGGGAAGAATGGATTCGGATACGCTGGAGAACACCGTGTCCAGATACAACCAATACTGTAAATCAGGCACTGACCCCGAATTCGGCAGAGCGTCCAAGACACTCATGCCGATTAAAACTCCGCCATTCTATTCCTGCAAGCTGTGGCCACGGGCGACTAACACGCAGGGTGGACCGAAGCACGATAAGCACAGACGTGCCATGCATATCAGTGGCAAACCTGTTCCAAGATTATATACCGCTGGTGAGTTCGGTTCGGTCTGGGGTTGGTTATACCAGGCAGGCGGCAACGTGGGTGAATGTATCGCCAGCGGACGCATCGCCGGTGAGCATGCCGCAGCGGAAAAACCGTGGATTTAGGGGGCTACCTTTAAAAATAAGCGGAAATTGATATTGACATGAAAAGTAAATACTGATTATAATGCCTCAAACAAGTTGGTGCCCATGCATATTTCGTGCTATGGAGGTGAATAAAATGTGACCGTATCACTGTTTCAGCAGAGTAAGACTTATTATGATTTATGATAAAGAAGTGAGAAAGGAAGTATGGAAAAGAGGAAATCATTAATTTTAACTGTGGTTCTGGTTTGCATATTGTCCCTATCATTGATTGCCTGTTCCTCGCCGGCAGGCACCCAGACTACGCCGGCAGCCACAACATCAGCACCAACAACTCCCCAACCAGCAACTTCTACTGCCACCACTCCTGCAGCCACGACCAAACCGGCACCAGCACCATCGGCTCAGCCTGCCAAGGTATACAAAATGAAATTCCAAGAATCTATGAATGCCTCCGGCACGCCGATTGATATATGGAATGTCTGGGCTAAACAGGTCAAAGAAATGACAGGCGGGCGAATAGAAATATCCGTATTTGGGGCGGATACAATAGCACCACGGGCTGAGGTACTTGCCTCAGTAGCAGCCGGCGTACTTGATATTTCACGCATTTCCCCGGGTGACCTGGTGAATAAGCTACCGGAAGCCCCGTTGATGCATGAGATCCCCGGAACATTTCGGGATATTGATGATCTTATGTCCCTCATCGACAACTATGGCTGGATGGACCTTATCCGGGAGATTTATGCAGAGCAGGGGGCTTTCTATTTGGGGCCAAGCCCCGGCGCAGGGAAGCCATGGTGGGCAAAGAAACCAATCACCAAGGCGGAAGAAATCAAAGGCATGAAGGTCAGGACTTTCGGTTTGATGTCCAACCTGTTCCAGGCTCTGGGAGCATCAACGACGATGATACCGCATACGGAAAGCTATATGGCCTTAAAGCTGGGTACCGTTGATGCCTATTCCACCTCAATGGTTGTCTATGTAGACAACAAGCACTATGAAATCACTCCCTACGTCATGATGCCTGCCCTTTCCGGTGTTTCCGGTCCGGCAATCGTAGCGAATATGAGGGTCTGGCAGAGTCTATCCGATGACCTGAAGGAGATTCTGCTGGTAGCTGCGAGAGCACAGGCTTACGAGGTATTTTACAAAGCTGAAGGGCAACCGGGCACCTACCTGTTCTACAAATTCCTTGAAAGTGTCCAGAAGACCGGCTATAAGATTACCTTCGTCCAGATGGGAGACGAACTTCTGAATGCAATAGCGGTAGCGGGAACCAAAATTTTGGACGACGCAGGCTCCAAGAGCCCACGCGCCCAGAGAATGGCCAACGACATGAAAGCCTTGATGAAGTTCAAAGGCTACATCAAATAGTAGCAAGTACTCTATAATCAGACAGAGTTGCGCGGGGGCTTTACGCCCCCGCGCACAAGGAGGATAACGGCCTGATGTTACGTTTTGCCAGCTTTATCGACAAACTGAACGACTCGATCGGAAAGGCATGGGCTTTCTGCTTACTTCCTCTGACTGCTATGCTTACTTTCGAAGTTATTATGAGATACGTTTTCAACATGCCGACGATATGGGCGCATGATGTCAGCGGGCTCCTGTTTGTAACCATGTTCGCCTTCGGTGGTGCTTACGCACTCCGCCATGGCGCCCACGTGCGTGTCGATATGTTTACCAACAAGCTCAGCCCGCGCGGGCAGGCAATAACCAATATTTTGATAACTCCCCTGTTGCTCATGATGTTGGCAGTGTTTATATGGTCAGGCTGGTTGCAGTCCGTAAAGTCGCTGGCGATGATGGAACGCGGCGAGTCTTTCTTTGGGCCTCCGCTCTACCCGATGAAAATCCTTGTGCTGGTAGCCACGTTCCTGTTTGCTCTGCAAGCACTGGCAAAATTGGCACGCGATATCCACACCGCCATCACCGGGAGGCAACAAAATGACTGACCTGAACGTTATCACCATCACCGCCCTCATGTTTGGGATTATGATAATACTCCTGTTTACCGGTTTACCGATTGCCTTTGGTCTGGCAATCACCGGCATGCTATTTACCATGTGGCTGTGGGGCATGGGGGCTCTCCAGCTCGGCATTTTGAAAATCTACTACATGGCATGGACTATAGTCCTCATTGCAATACCGCTATTCGTTCTGATGGGATGCGTGCTGGAGCGTTCTGGTATCGGCGACGACCTTTATAAGCTAATGCATGGTACCATCGGCAGATTAAGGGGTGGTCTGGCGGTAGGAACAATCATAATATGCACTATAATGGCGGCGATGACCGGCATCAGCGGCGCAGCCACAGTCACGATGGGTATAGTCGCGCTACCGGCGATGTTCAAACGCGGTTATGACCAGAAGCTAGCTATTGGATCTATCGCCGCAGCCGGGGCGCTTGGCATCCTAATCCCGCCCAGTGTCAGTATGGTCGTATTTGCCCTTTTCGCCCAAGAATCAGTAGGGAGGTTATTTGCCGGTGGCGTCCTTCCCGGGCTTCTATTGTCTGCACTTTATGTCACTTATGTCATCGTAAGATGTCAGTTACAGCCTAATCTCGCTCCCTCAGTCGCTCTGGAAGAGAGATTTAACTTTAAGCAAACTATCATCGCCTCCAAGGGGATTATCCTTCCATTCATCATTATTGTAGGTGTTTTAGGCTCAATATTTACCGGGGCGGCTACGCCCACCGAGGCAGCGGCAGTCGGCGCTACCGGCTGTATCTTAGCAGCCTTTATCCGGGGCAAATTCAGTTTTAGTCTCCTCAAGGAGTCACTATATAATAGCTTCCGCATTAGCTCTTTTGTCTTTTGGATCGTTGCCGGCGCTACTCTGTACGTGGCTGTATTTACCGCCCTTGGCGGTCCGGCGTTTGTCAAGGCAACATTGGCCAGCATGGATGTGAACCGCTGGGTTATTATGATTGCGATGCAGCTAACTATTTTCATTCTGGGGTGTTTCATTGACCCGCTAGGCATCGTGATACTGACCACTCCCATCTATGTGCCAATCCTGAAGGAGCTTGGCTTTGACATTGTTTGGTATGGCATCCTATTTGTCATGAATATGGAAACTTCTTTTCTCACGCCACCCTTCGGAGGCAATATATTCTATCTAAAAGGCGTAGTCCCACCAGAGATCACTATGGCACAACTTTATAACTCGGTGTGGCCGTGGGTAATCCTCCAGATCCTAGGAATAGTCATAGTCATGATTTTCCCCCAAATTGCTCTATTCCTGCCCAATCTCTTGTTCAGGCCAGGATAAGCAACGTAGCTGGTTCACAATTGAGATAAGACCGTGATTATAAACATATAAGGAAGATAGCATAGCTACGAGCTGAAAAATAACGGTAATACAGAAAAAAACTGTCCTGATACCCACGGGCAGAGCCCGTGGCACTTTACAGGTTAAGTGAAGCTTGACCTTAATCATGCTCCCTTGGCATCTTACATACTCAGTGATTTGTTTTTCATCTAGCCTCACTATGGATAACAAGTAACTGGGCGACCATACTACTCGCTCTTTCCAATAAACCCTTTCTAATTGCGCATGCTTTTCACGCATCTTATTAGCCGTATACTGCTTTATCTCCCCTATTACGTCTCTGACCGTGTATTTCGGCGGAATTACCATTACCAGGTGTATATGCTGAACATGTATATTCCCATCGATCATCTCGCAACCGGGCATCCTTTTTAGTATCCTCGAAAAAATCTGCTTATATATCCCCCCACCCCAGGATTCAGAACATGGCGATGGTATTTCGGTATCCAAACTATGTGATATTCCGTGCGATACCCGCCATGCCCAAATAGTCTCATCTCCACACATCTACTCTGCGCCTCATGCCGCCTTATATTCGTTCACCCACGGACAAAGCCCGTATGCCTCCTCTACACTTGGGGTTATTAGAAAAAAGGAGGATATTTATTGTATTATAGGTGGTATATATGACGATAAACGATTATCAACATATTAATTCTCATACTTTCCGTGATGCTTTAATGGACCCATGTACGTTTTGTACCAGTTGGGAGCAAGTACCCGGCAGAGGCGCTTTCGAGAGAGGCCACCATGCAATTTTGCAGGCTGCCGAACAAGCTGCCCGGGGAGGCAGGGTGCATGCTATCAGCATAACCGATGGCCCCGGAGGGAGCCCCGCAATCGCCAGTACTATGCTGGGCGCTGAGATAAAAAGGATGGGCATCGAGCCGCTGGTGCACTTTGCTCTGCGGGATACCAACCGCATCGCGGCGGAAAGTCTTTTCTATGGTCTGAACTCCGCCGGAGTCTGCAATCTACTGGTAATATCCGGGGACTTCCCGGCCCGGAATAGGTCAGATGGGCAGGCAGGGCGAGTATTCGACCTCGATCCGACGAACGTACTGCAATTGATTCAAAGGATGAATGAGGGTTTGCAGTATGAAGTGATGGGGAAGATTAGAACGCTGAGTCCCACCGATTTCTTTGCCGGGGTAGCCGTTTCTCCGTTCAAGAAATTAGAGGCAGAAGTGATAGGGCAGTATTACAAACTGGAAAACAAAGTCAGAGCAGGTGCCCGCTTTATCATTAGCCAGATAGGCTTTGATGCGCGTAAAATGCAGGAGCCTTTACTCTGGCTCAAGCATATCGGACACCCTGTGCCCATGCTGGCGAACATCTACGTATTGTCTTACCACACTGCCAGATTGATGCACGATAACCAGATTCCCGGCTGTGTTGTCACGGATAAGCTGTTGAGTCAAATCGAATCGGAAAGCCATGCTCCAGATAAAGGCATGGCGGCCAGGCTACTCAGGGCAGCTAAAATGTATGCCGTTGCCAGAGGGTTGGGTTATAAAGGTGTCCACATTGGTGGACACAATATTACCTACGACAAAGTGGAATACATCATTAATAAAGGTGAAGAACTATACCACCGTTGGGAGGAACTGGTAGCTGAATTCGATTATCCTCAGAAAGATGGATTCTACCTCTTTCAGAAGGACGAAGAGACCTGTCTCAATACCGAAGAATTTGCCCCCAGACTGGCACCTGGTAAAAAGCCGTTAATCTGGCGTTTTTCGAGAATGGTGCACGATGTTATGTTCGAACCCGGTGCTCCGCTTTTCGAGCTGAACCGGAGAATGGCAGCATGGACAGACAAAAAGAAGGATTTGACCAAACTCTTCGAACGTTTAGAATCACTGGGTAAAGGTGTACTTTATGAATGTATGCGGTGTGGAGACTGCTCGTTACCCGATATGGCTTATCTCTGTCCCGTTTCGCAGTGCCCCAAGGGCAAGCGTATGGGACCATGCGGCGGCAGTTTTGAGGGATGGTGCGAGGTTTACCCGGGGGAGCGCCAGTGCGTCTGGGTTCGAGCTTATGAGAGGCTCAAGGCTTATGGGGAAGAAGATAAAATAAAAGCGGCAACTCCGCCGCGAAATTGGGAACTTTGGCAAACCTCTTCCTGGCTTAATTACTTCCTCGGGCGCGATCACACTGCAAGGAAGATAGGAATTATGCCACCTTCCGACTCCACGAAGAAGCCAGCGGACAACTCTGGTACCAGACTTTAATTTACGGTTCTGTTCAGTCATAGTTGGTAATGCTAACGTAACTTTGGTGTAATTATTAGCGGTCTTGAAGAAATGGGTATCCCAGCGTTTTTAGTTTTCTTCTTCAGTTTATGAATTGTATTTTGGTATTCACAGGGCACTTTTGTCTGGCAGAAAGGGAAATAGCCCACTTGTTTTTTATTGCTAATGAATAATAACCACTACAGTAAAACGAAAAACGTAGTATTATGCAAGTAATGAGCTAGAATCAAGAGTTGAACTTATTCGTGGCCAATAAAATGATTTACTGTTATCACAATCACAGTTAATTTAAATATAGTTCTACCTATTGATAACCTTGGTGGAGCTGAGGAGACGATATCTAGAACCGATACCGTCTCCTGCTTAATGTTAGCAGGGGCCAAAGGCAAAGTATAGTCCAGTGTGACCTTGTTATCGCCAACCCGAATCTGCTCGATAAATGACCTTAAGAAAGCTTTCCGTTCAAATAATCCTCTTTCATCAAGGAAATGGCGCAGTTCAGCCACATACGAGAGTACTTTTTGCGGATCAATATACGCGGCTCTATTGGCGCCTTGACCATTCTCCAGGTCTAGCTTTGCCTGTCTCATCAGGTTCAACTTATCTTGTACATCTGCTATTCTTTGTGCCATTCTATCCGGTTCAATTTTCTTGGTTTCAACAAAGTCATAAAGTCGTTCCAATCGACCTTGCCACTGCTCAATTTCTTTATCGATGACCCCTACACGCTCTTTGCGTTTATTGTCAGCAACATCAAAAGCTTCATTGCTTTGTTTTATTAAGTCCAGCAGATGTCCATCAGTCAAAATGTAGCCCTTAATCTTGTCCGTGACAAACCGTTCTAATTTCTCCTGAGGAAGGTGCTGGCTTGGGCAAGCTTCCTTACCCTTACTATAAGCCGTACCGCAGACGTAGTAATGGAATTGTCCGGACTTTGCGCCATAGCCGATATATGATGCACCGCAATTGCGGCATCGCACAAGTCCACTCAATAGATAGTTGCTGCTAGCAACACGGGGATGAGTCACCTTTGGAGCCCGTTCGCTGAGTGTGACCTGCACATTTTCAAATACTGATTTATCAACAATTGCCGGCCAAGCATTATCTTTTATCACAGGAGGAAGACTTGTTTTCCCTTTATGAACCT
>JAQTPO010000115.1 GCA_028712845.1 Dehalococcoidales bacterium
TACTCAATCAATATGGTGTGAAAAATGCAAACGAAAAACCGATATGCGCATTGCATTTGTAGATAAGAAACCAGCATATGGTGAATGTCCAATTTGCCGAACTTACTGGAATTTAAAATCTTACTTCAATTCACAACCACAACCAAATAATAATCGCCGCCCCTACCCAAGATGGGAAGAGTGATTAACCTTAATAAAAGGTGGATTAACCCAAAACGTTATAAGATAAATTTGATAAATAAAACAAAAAAAGGGGCATTTCTGCTCCCCTTAAAATCCATTTAATCCTGTTATTTTAAGACTCCGATTCGTCATCAAAATCATCCTCAATTGGTTGCTCCGCCAGTGCCTCCGGTTCTTCACCACCGACGACAGTATAGCCGGGTTCACCTAGCAAGGCATCTTCCTGCTCAAGCTCGCGCCGGATAACACGGTCGGTAATGTCCGGCCGGGCGCCTTCGATCCCTCTGGTTGGGAAGGAAAGCTGACTTGCCTGGCTGGGGTCCTGATAAGTTTCACGAATGATGACGGTAATAGATTTTTCTGTCGAACTGACAATCGACGCCGAGTAGCGATTCCCGCCGCGTATGAACCGGACCAGGCGTTGACCGTGGCGCGGTTCCACCAATCCCAGATATTCGCCGCGGCTGCTTTCAACAAGCAGGCTGTTTTCCTTAACTTTCAGATTGACACTGTCTCCCGCTACCACTCGTGCGAGAACGGCCGGTTTTGACAGGTTATGCAACTGCACCACTCCAGCCTTGCCAATTTCTTCAATGAACTGTTGCGGCTCCAGTTTATGGGTATTGGCTTCCGCCGCAGTTTTCGTCTTTTTAAGATACGAAAGCCTCTGCATGTTTTTTTGGGCGATGGCGTTGTACTTATCAATCTCAAGGGTTTTTCGGTAGGCGGCTTCCGCATCTTTGTATTCACCCAATTCCATATGTGCCCTGCCGAGGCGATTATACGCCTCGATGTCACTCGGAAATGTATCTACCAGGCTTTTATTTACAGCAATCGCCTCTTTCCATCGTCCTTGCAGGGCAAGGGCGATGGCTTCTTTACTGGACTGCCGCCTCAGCCTGGATTGTTCTTCTTCCTGATAGGTCACGCTATTTCACCTCAAAGCTACACAAGATAATATCGTACTTTAGTGAATAATTCTTAAAAAGTCAATGGCGAATCTGCTACACTTCCACCTCAAATGCCTTATGCAGAGCGCGCACGGCCTCTTTTACTTTGGACTCTTTGATAATACAGGTGATTCTGATTTCAGACGTAGAAATAAGTTCGATATTAATGCCATTATCACTGAGGGTAGCGAACATCTTCGCCGCAAAACCGGGCGTGTTCTGCATACCAGTACCAACAATACTGACCTTGCCGAGCTCTGTATCGCTGACAACGTCCTTAGCGCCGATTTTCTTAGCAATCGGTTTTGCCACCTTCATTGCGTCAGTTATCTGGGCTTTTGTCACCGTGAAGGTCAGGTCCGCAATATTATTGATGCTGGAGTTCTGCACAATCGTATCGATGCTGATGCCCGCCTTTGCCAGCGGTACGAATATCGAGGCGGCGATACCCGGTTTATCCGGGATACCGACCACCGTTATCTTCGCTACATCGAGGTCGTAAGCCACACTTCTCACCTTGTTCCTGATTTCCATTGAAACGCCTCCATGAATCAGAGTGCCGGGATTGTCATTAAAACTAGAAGCCACCCGGATGGGAATACTATAGAGTTCCGCAAGCTCGATGGCGCGCGGTTGCATCACCTTATTGCCGTAGGTCGCCAGTTCCAGCATTTCCTCATAGCCGATTTCTTCCAGACGTACGGCTTCCGGCACGACACGCGGGTCGGCGGAATAAATGCCATCCGTATCCGTCAATCGTTCACAGACTTTTGCGCCCAGTGCCGCCGCCAGCGCCACCGCCGAGGTATCCGAACCGCCCCTGCCGAGGGTGGTTACATCCATATCATCGGTAATCCCCTGAAAGCCGGCGACAATGACAATTTGTCCTTCTGCCAGCTCTTCCAGGACGCGCTTCGTTTCGACCTTCACAATTTTCGCCATACGATAGTCGCCATTTGTTTTGATGCCTGCCTGAGCGCCGCTGAGGCTGATTGCTTTATATCCCATATCCGTGAGCGTCATTGCCAGCAGGGTACTGGTGACAAGCTCACCGGTGGAAAGCAGGACATCCATCTCGCGCGGATGCGGTTGGCTGGTAACCTGACCTGCCAGCTTGATGAGGTCGTCAGTGGTATCTCCCATTGCGGAGACAACGACCACTATCTGGTCGCCGCTATTATGTACTTTAGCGACCCGCTGAGCGACTGACTTGATTCTTTCGGCGGTAGCAACCGATGAACCGCCATATTTTTGAACAATTAACGCCATCGCCTCATTCTCCAACCAGTTTACCCATTACACTAAATCCCTGGCTTATGATTAATTTTGAGTTCTTTGCCTCTGTTTCGGTAAATCTTTTACCGCCGTTGTGTTTAAAATCATTCCCCCAGAGCAGGAAAGGCACCGGGTCGCTGGTATGCGTGCGCACTTTCACCGGCGTAGGATGGTCGGACATTACCAGTACTCTCAATTTATCCTGACTCCAGGTCCTTATCCGGCTGACAATCTCTGCATCTATTTTTTCGATTGCCTCAATCTTCTTTTCTAAAGAACCGGCGTGTCCCGCTTCATCGGGAGCTTCTACATGTATTATTACTATATCATAATCTTTCAGCGCTTCAAGAGCGCCCTTAGCCTGTCCCGCATAATCATTGTCCATGGCATCGGTCACTCCGGGGATGTTCAGGTTCGACATTCCCGCCATCTTGCCCAAGCCGCGCAACAAATCAACACCTGACGTTACCGCCGCCTTGATTCCGTAAAACTTGCTAAAAGCCGGCAGAAGCGCCGCCCGTCCACTGCCCCAGAAAAGCCAGATGCCGGTGGCGGGTAATTCACCGCGGGCAATGCGCTTTTTGTTCACGGGGTGGTCTCTGAAAACAGACTCGGAACGCGACATCAGGTCTCTAAGCAGGTCACTCCCTTTGCCACGCGGGAAAAATTCTGCCGCCGTTTTCCCCGGAATATCGTGGGGTGGGGTGCAGATAGCCAGAGCGGTATCTCCGGCATCTTTCAGTTTCAGGATATTGCGGTAGCTGACGCCGGGGTAAAAGTGAATTTTGTCATTTCCCAGCTTCTCATTCAGCGACGCCATCAATCGACGGTCTTCTTCCGTACTGATAGAGCCGGCGCTGTGACTGACCATCTTCCCGTTTTGAATTGTGACCGGATTACAGCGGAAAACTACTTCTCCCGGCGCAAAATCTATGCCCAGGCTCACTGCCTCGATGGGCGCCCGACCGGTGTAATAGACCTGCGGGTCATAACCGAAGATAGACATACAGGCGACAGCGCTGTCAGGGTCCATCCCCGGGGGAACATTATGCGCCAGCCCCGTTAACCCCGCCGATGCCATCGCATCGAGGTTAGGGGTACGTGCCAGTTCTAGAGAAGTCTTACCGCCACGCTCCGGTATGGGCAAACCGGCAGAGCCATCCATAATCAGAACACAGTATTTCATTTATTTTCCTTGCGTATCGGGAGCCGTTCAGCCTATAATTAATCGGTACGGGGCGTAGCGCAGTTTGGTAGCGCGCAGCGTTCGGGACGCTGAGGCCGGAGGTTCAAGTCCTCTCGCCCCGACCATTTCGCAAGCTCAACAAGCCCAACAAACCACAAGGCTTCCGACTCACACAGTCAATTATACCTGTGCCACAGCTAGCTTTCAATGTAAAATCAGGAATATTTTAACAGCGGCTGGTCAAGTGATTTTTGAAGAAGCAATGAGGGAAACATGGCACAAGATACTTTCGCTCATAATATAATGGCAGGTGAAATATGTCCTCATTAAAAGTAACCCTATTCTCTGTGTTTCTCATTCTTGCGGTGATGGTAACCGGCTGTTCCTCACCACAAACAACGACTCCACAAACGACTACTACCGCTAAAACTACGACCGCAGTAACAATGCCAAACACCACTACTACTACCACTACCGCAACAACAACACCAACTACGCCTGTAACCGTCACCACATCTATTACGCCAACTACCGTTACACCAACTACCACCACCGAAACAACAACGGTTTTTCCCACAACCATTTATGTGCCGAGCGCGGAGCCATACAAACCGACCGGAGCGGAACTGGAGCTGTTCCAATATATGCTCTCTTTAATAAACAAAGACCGTCAGGATAACGGAGTGCCCCCGGTAATACTGGCTTACAATGCCGCCGCCCAAAAACACGCGCAGGATATGTTCGATAATTACTACGGTTCTCACTGGGGGACGGATGGCTTGAAACCTTATATGCGCTATACACTGGAAGGCGGTCTGAGCACTGAGGGAGAAAACAGCGCCTACAGCGGCTGGTTCAATCCGTCTGATAACCCCGATAACTACCAGTCCATCAATACCCGTGAAGAACTGGCAGCTCTTCAGTACACGATGGTGTACGATGATGCCGCATCCAACTGGGGACACCGCGATACCATGCTGAATAAGTCTTACACAAAGGTGAGTCTGGGCATAGCTTACAGTGACAAACGACTGGCGTTAGTACAGCAGTTTGAAGGGGAGTATGTGGAGTATTACACCGCTCCAAGCATATCCAATGGGACTCTTGCTTTACTCGGCAGAGTAACATCCGCAGATATTGAAATTAACAATATCAGCATTGCTTATGAGCCGGCGCCGCAAAGCCTCACTAATGCCCAGCTGACAGGCGACGCAGCTTATACAGATGGTTACAGTTTAGGGGAACGTATCAATTTCATATTATCACCACCACCTGCGGGTCGGGAGTATAAGGATCTACCCTCGTACGCTATTATTGCCAGCAAATGGATAGTCAATAGTGCCGGTCAATTTGCTATTCAGGCTGACATCAATGCTTCGCTGAGCAAGGGGAAGGGGGTTTACACCATAGTCATTGTAGCTAATATAAACGGGGAGAGTGTTAATCTCACAAATTATTCCTTCATCGTAGAATAGCGGCAAACTCATTTAAACATTCACTAACCTTCAGGCTTGCATGATTCGGTAAAATATTGATATGTGGGAAATATTGTCTGCAATTGCATGTTCCATACTTATGCTGCTCGGTTTGCTTGGCTCCGTTCTTCCGTTTCTACCCGGCATACCGCTGGCATGGCTCGGCCTTTTAGTATATGCGGTGGGTACCGGTTTTCAAAAGATTTCTATTACAACTACAATCGTCTTTTTTATTATCACGTTGGGTACTATGGCTATAGGCTATTTTGCTCCTGTGCTGGGGGCTAAGAAATACAAAGCTAGCCGCGCCGGTATTATCGGGGCATCTCTGGGGCTTGCGGTCGGCATCATCGTCTTTAATATCTGGGGCATTATAATAGGTCCTTTTTTGGGCGCTATGCTGGGTGAACTGGTTGCCCAAAAAGCCCCGCACCAGGCGTTTAAATCTGCGCTTGGCACCTTCGCGGGTTTCATTACAGGTACTTTGCTTCAGATAATCGTAATTCTAATAATGGCCGGCTTCTTTTTAATATCTCTATTCTGATATGCCGACCAAGCAATTCGTTCTTCCAGATGAGGGCGGCAATAACACCGCTAATTACCGGGACAACGATGAAGAACCAGAGCGGGGCAAACGCATCGCCGCCAACAAAGACCGCCGGACCCAGACTTCTTACCGGGTTTACTGATGTAATACTGTGTATTAAATAAGTCAAAGAGAAAAGAGGGGAAGCTACCCCTCTTTCTTCGCCTCATCCCAGAGGGCATTCTGCTCGCCAAAAGAAAGGTCGCCCAGTTTTACCCCGCGCTTCAGGCAGACTGCTTCCATGTAACTGAAACGGCGGTAGAATTTCTGGTTGGCTGCTCTTAAAGCCACCTCCAGCTCAATGCCCTGTCGGCGGGCAATGTTCGCCAAGGTGAATAAAAAGTCGCCGAATTCATCAGCTTTCTTTTTCTCTGTCGTGGCGCGCTGGAATTCCCC
>JAQTPO010000116.1 GCA_028712845.1 Dehalococcoidales bacterium
TACATTCAGCGGAAAGGCTACAAAGATGTGGTGCTGGGAGGTCACTCCCTCGGCGGCGGCATTGCCCTGCTTTATGGGCTGAAATACGGCAGTGAGCTTAAGGGACTGATTTTGATGGGTGCGGGCGCCAGATTGCGTGTGCTTCCGGATACTCTTGCTACTTTGAAAGGGTTGATTGGCGATGATGTTGCCTGGCGCAAGTACGTGGACATTACGCCGCTTCCCGACCCGCGCTTGGAACCCGCCAGACAGGTCAAAATACGCATCGGTCCCGCGGTTTTACTGAACGACTTACTTGCCTGTGATAAGTTCGATGTGATGGAGCAGTTGCCGAATATCAAAGTTCCCACGCTCATTATTGTCGGCACGGAAGATGTGATGACGCCGGTGAAATATTCCCAGTACCTGGCAAACAAGATTCCCGGTTCCAAGCTGGTCATCATTCAGGGCGCTACTCACAGCGTGGCGCAGGAAAAACCGGATGAAGTGAACAGGGTGATTAAGGAGTGGATGGCGGGGCTTTAAGTAGAATTAGGAATTACCTGCGTACCCCGTTCCTCCCTTTTCTGTCGTTCCCGCGAAAGCGGGAATCCACTTAACCAGTTACCGGAAAAATACAAGAGGGTCTGCTCTTGTGTACAGGTATCACTACTGCTGGGAAATGTATTAACACTAACAGGTGTAATGAAATTTACTACGTGCTATATGGATTCCTGTTTACACAGGAAAGACAAGGGGGAGTCATTCCGGTTCTGTTTTTGTTCATACGTATCGTCATTACTGGACAATATCGTTGTAAAGGTCTTTCCAGCTGGGGTTCATCTTTTCTATTAAATCTAACTTCCACCGCCGCATCCACTTCTTCATTTGCTTTTCCCGGGTGATAGCGGATTCAATATTCTCACATTGTTCAAAATAAACTAGACTGTGCACGCCATACCTTTTGGTAAAACCCTCCACAAAATCGTTCTTATGTTCCCAAACACGGCGGACAAGGTCATTTGTAACTCCGATGTAGAGTGTCCCATACGGCTTGCTGGCGAGAATATAGATATAATAATTCATATTTATTTTCTGCTAGCATTATCAGATGGTAATGTTACTAAGAGCCTGTTATATGGATTCCCGCTTTCGCGGGAACGACAAATATGGGCAGCCTATTTAGTGCACCCGTTCTCCCATCTCTCCAGTCCGCACTGGTTACAGGCGCCGTCACGGCAGTCGGGGGTTACGTCTGCTTTCAGGGCTTTTGCGTATTCTGCCTTCAAGAATTCCGGCGTAGCGCCCACATCGATATGCGCCCACGGCAGTAGTTCGTCCTGTTGGCGTTCTCTTTGCGCATAGAATTTGATGTCCAGCCCCGCTTCTTCAAAGGCTTTTTGCCACAGTTCATATTTGAACTGCTCTTCCCATGCATCGAAGACAGCGCCCATTTGCCACGCTTGGTGAATAACCTTGCCGAGGCGACGGTCGCCGCGGGATAATGCCGCTTCCAGCAGGCTGACCTTCGGATTTCCCCATGACAATCTGGTACCTTTGCGCTGTAAACCTGAAATCAAGGTGTCATGTTTGACGGCAAGCTCTTCTTCGCTGTTCTGTGCAAACCATTGGAACGGCGTGTGGGCTTTGGGCACGAACGTGGAGGCATTTACCCGGATTTGCGGCGTCCTGCCGGTGTTCTTTTTGGCAAGATTACGGATTTTGTCCACCAACTGCACGATTGCCTCGATGTCCTCTTTAGTTTCGGTAGGTAACCCGACCATAAAGTACAGCTTGATGCTCAGCCAGCCTTTGGCAAAGACTTCGGCAAAGGTTTCCAGAATCTGTTCTTCGGAGAGGTGCTTATTGATGACCTGCCGCATTCTGTCGCTGCCGGCTTCCGGGGCAAACGTCAAGCCCATTTTCTTGCGCGGCGATAGCGCCTCCATCAATTCCAGCGAAAAACTGCTGATGTGCAGGCTCGGTAAAGACAGCGCCAGATTTTGAAAACGGCTCGTTAGTTTTGTTACCAGCTGGTCGATGTGGGGATAATCCCCCGAACTCAACGATACCAGCGATATTTCATCATAGCCGCAGTTGTCGATAATTTCTTCGATGGCTTTTTCAATTTCTCCCTGTTGACGTTCCCGCACCGGACGGTAAATGATACCTGCCTGACAGAAGCGGCAACCTCGCGTGCAGCCGCGTTGAATTTCGACGGCGCCGCGGTCATGAACAATTTCAATGTAAGATACCAGAGGTTTGGTAACCGGCGGCGGCAGCTGTTTGATGAATCTTCTCTGAATAATTTGGCTTGCCTCCGGTACAGTCGGCGTGAAACTTTTAAGCCGTCCGTCAGGATGGTATTCCACTCTGTACAGACTCGGCACGTAGATGCCTTTTATCGTTGCAACCTGTTGCAGAAGCTGTTGTCTGGTCATTTTTTGGACTTTTGCGGAGCGGAAGACTTTCAGCAGCTCCGGCACCACTTCTTCTCCGTCCCCGATGACAAAGAAGTCGATGAAATCCGCCATCGGTTCCGGGTTGAGAACGCAGGTACCGCCGGCAATGACTAAAGGATATGATTCATTTCTCTCCGCCGCCAGGACCGGTATTTGCGAAAGTGCCAGCATTTCCAGGACATTCGTGTAGGTCATCTCGTGACCCAGGGAAAACCCTATCACATCGAATTCTTTTAGCGGGTGTCCGGTCTCGAGGCTGAATAGCGGGATGCTGTGGTCTTTCATCTCTTTAACCATATCCACCCATGGTGTGAATACCCTTTCGGCGAGGACATCGGGCTGGGCATTCAATATATCGTAAAGAATGGGGATTGCCATATTGGACATGCCAATCTCATAGACATCAGGATAAGAAAGGGCAATTTTGATGGACGTTTTGCCCCAGTCCTTGGCGATGCTGTTCCATTCCCCGCCCGTATAGCGGGCAGGCTTTTGGACTTTATGGAGGATTTTGTCTAAATCAATCATTCAGGAAACCTTAAAATATATTATTTGCCACCCTGCATGCTCAGCAGCGAAGGAGATTCTTCGCCCGCCTGCGGCGGACTCAGAAAGACGTTGTTATATCTTGTCCAGTTCTGCCAGGTCGAATTTCATCCCGTCCCTGGCGGCAATTACTTTGATGCCGGTTTTTTCCGTTAATTGTTCTGCCACCAGCCATGGTTTGGCGCGCCATATGCCCATTCCAAAGTGCGTCAGTATGGCGGTTTTGGGTTTGATTTCTTTAATCAGTAGCTCCGCATCAGGCACTGAAAGGTGGTCGAGGGGCATTCCGGGTTTTTGTGGTATTTTATGCGGCTCTAAGAATGTCAGGTTCAGCATTAATAAATCGCCGTGGTAGTAATCGGCAAGACCCTCGAAGTAACGTGTATCGGTAATGTAGGCGATGGAGTGCTTTTCGGTCCTGAAAACCATGCCGTAGTTCTCTACCATGTGGATGTGGCGCACCGGTGTAGTGAAAGAAATTTTACCGATGTAGTACGTTTTGCCTTCTTCGAGGATTTCTATTCCTTCGAGGCTTCGCTTGAGATAATTAAAAAGAATCGGTTCGGTCTCTATGGCATCCCGCGGGGCGAAGAGTATGCCTTGCTTCTTGAATCCGCCTTGGGTCATAGCTTCGGTCATCACATTGACGTCCGCCGAATGGTCGAGGTGGCGGTGCGAAACAATAATGCCGCTGAGTTTTTCGGGGTTCAATTTACGCTTGGTTACCTGGACGATACTGCCAGGCCCGGGGTCCATCAATAATTGTGTGCCATCCAGATTAAACCAGATACCGCCGGAGGCAAGCGCCTGGCTGATAATCATAAAACGGGCGCCGCCGGTGCCCAGAAAGGTTATGGTCTCGTTGGATGAAGTTTCTTTTTCCACGCTGATTCTACTATAAGGTATGGCTCTCTTTTTTACAATGTTTTTTGACTTGTAGATAGAAGCCGATTACAATATTAACGGTAAACTAAAAAATCCGGAGAATAAAATGGAGCCAATCTGGGCACCCTGGCGCATGCAATACATACGGTTGGAAAAACCTGAGGGTTGTATCCTCTGTGGGAAACCGAAAGAAGATAAAGACGAAGACAATCACATACTTTACCGCGGGAAGTGGAATTATGTGATGATGAATAATTTCCCTTATAACCCCGGGCATCTGATGGTAGTTCCTTACCGTCATGTGGCAGGTCTGGATGAATTACCGAAAAGGGAGCTATGTGAGCATTCTGAAATAATTGCACAGTGTATCAGGGTTCTGAAAAAGGGATTCAAGCCGGCGGGTTTTAACATTGGAACAAATATGGGCAGTGTCGCCGGCGCCGGTATCGCAGACCATGTGCATTCTCACATTGTGCCGCGCTGGCAGGGCGACACCAATTTTATGCCGGTAATCGGCGGTCTGCGGGTTGTCCCGGAGGCTTTAGCGGAGACCTACCGGAAGTTGAAGGTTGAGTTTTAAGGCTGTCCGTTACTGTAAGCAATCTCAGGGTGGTGTGTTACGCTTCCCTTCTCAGCGATTGCCTCACGGAGTTTATCTTGAGCATCGCCGAAGGGCTTGCAATGACATTTGAGTAGTGATGTAATGGGCATATTTTATATCGTCGGTGGTATTGTCGCTCTTGCCTGTCTGATCGGGGCATTCAGTTTTTTGCGCCACAAGCGTCTCATCGATGACCTGCCCACCTCAAAAACGCTGGGCGTTTTCATCGGTCTGGCGGAGCTAAAAGGCACAGCGGAAAGCGATAAGCCCCTTACCAGCCATCTGGCAGAAATTCCGTGCGTGCTTTACCGCTGGAAAGTGGATGAGCACTGGTCGCGGATGGTCACCACCATCGGTCCAAAGGGTGTCCCGACCACGCATCATGAAAGCGGCTGGAAAACGGTGGCAAAAGACGAACAAATTACCCCGTTTTATCTGAAAGATGAAACGGGCATCATCCGTATCATCCCGCAGGGAGCGGAAATCGAAGATAAAGAAGTGTTCGATAAGACCTGCAAACGCACTGACCCTCTGTACTTCAACAAAGGTCCCCGGAATGAAATCGCCAATTCCGACCATCAGCGCCGTTTCCATGAGACTGCCATCACGCTTCATACCAAACTTTACGTGATGGGGCAGGCGCGGGAGCGTGAAGACATCGTGGCGGCGGAAATCGCAAAGGATAAAAAAGCGCCGATGTTCCTTATCTCTACCCGCACTGAGAGGCAGGTCAGCAGCAGTCATGGTGTCTGGTTCTGGTTCTGGCTGGTGCTGGGATTGCTGGCGGCAGTAGGTGGTGTATTGGCAGGGAATCTGGTTCTGAAAACCGGCGCGGCGGGAAACTGGCAACCGTATGTAATTACCGCCGGCGGATTTTTGTTCATCCTGGCGCTGGGCTGGGTCTGGATGGTCTATAACAGCTTGGTGAGTCTCCGCCAGCGGGTGCGGCAGGGCTGGGCGCAGGTGGACATACAGCTAAAACGCCGGAACGACCTTATTCCTAATCTGGCGCAGGCGGTGGAGGGATATAGCACGCACGAGCGTGATGTCCAGGAGCTTGTAACGAAGATGCGACAGCAGATGTCAGCCACGCCGCCCGGCGTGCATGGTTCGGATTATGCGGGATGCATCCCGGTTTTGCGTGCCACGGTGGAGCGTTACCCTGATTTGAAAGCCGGCGGGTTATTTCTGAAACTGCAGAAAGAGCTAGCCGATACGGAACAGCGCATCGCTCTATCGCGCGACTATTTTAACGAGATTACGACCTTTTACAACACCCGGCTGGAAATAGTGCCTGACAGATTTTTAGCGAAAATGATGCGGTTGAAACCGCAGGCTTTGATGGGCGCCGCAGATTTTGAACGCGCCCCGGTGAAAGTGGATTTAGTCTCTTGACCGGGCTTTTGGGAACATTACGGAGGCTAAGAGTACGCTTCTTTGCCAAAATGTGGTTTAATATATATTTTTTGGCGGAAGGTACTAGAAGCTTATAGTAATTATGTTTAATTTCCAGTTAAAATGTACGAATGCAAGGGAAAACATCACTATGTTCGTACAGT
>JAQTPO010000117.1 GCA_028712845.1 Dehalococcoidales bacterium
TGGGGACATAAACAGTCCAGTCTTCCATCACAGGGAAATTATTCTTTGCGCCATTGCCGAGGAGATATTCTTTGATTATCTTATCGCGGTCGATGCTCATCGCCAGAGCATAACGCACCCTGATGTCACTGAAAGGTAAATCCTTTAGGTCTTGCCTCATATTAAATTTCGGGGCGGCAAGGTAAGATAGTGCCTGCTTGGACACCAGTTCAGGATTTGTTTTTGTCAGAGAAACACCATCTTGTGGAGCAAGGTCGAAGATATAATCCATTTTACCTGACCGCAACGCCGCCAGTCTGGTGGGCAGGTCATAAATCATCAGGAATTTGAAAGCATCGACGTAGGGCAGTTTATTACCGGGATGGACTTCGTCAGTTTCCCAATAGTCGGGATTCTTTACATAGCTGACGGAAGATTCCGGAACAAAGTCGGTGAGTATGAACGGACCTGTACCGGCAACGTGTTCCGGTTTAAGAATTGTGCCGCCCGCCGCATCGAACATCTCTTTCGGCCATGTCTGACAACCTCTGAGAAGTTGAAGCAGGAATTCGCAATGTAACTGCTTCGCCTTAAAGGTTACGGTATATTTATCAGTGGCAGTTACGGATGCGATGTAAGGCAGAATGTAAGTTGTGGTTTTCGGGTTTGCTATTGCCCTGAGATGAGAGTAAACACCGTCTTCAGCGACGACTTCTCGCCCATTTACCGGCGGTTTATTGTGGAAGTGGACACCCTGACGTAAGTGGATAATGACCGTCATCGGGTCCGGCTGTTCCCAGCTTTCCGCTATAGCGCCTGTTACGAACTCTAATGGGCTATAGGTGTAATGTATCCATGACCACTCATTGGTGCCGGCAGGCCCCTTTGACCAATCACCTATACCTAAAAGTTCATAGGCAAAGGAGTTTACATACTTAATGTCGGTGCCGGCTTGTTCAGGGTCAAGACTTTTCAGAATTTGGACTGAGCCCAAGACAAGGGTACCGCCATACTCGGGTGTCCCGGCCGCTGTCGTCGGGGTAGTGGTGGGTGTAGTCGTCGGGGTAGTAGTAGGGGTAGTAGTCGGGGTTGTCGTTGGTGTTGTAGTAGGCGTTGTTGTGGGTGTAGTGGTAGGTTCGGCTTTACCGCAAGATGCCAGTAACATTGCCAGTACTACCACACAACTTACCGCTATCCACATGATTTTTCTTGTCATTCGTTCCTCCTGTATTTTCATTTTGCATGCCATATCAATCCGATTGCTTTTAATCACATATTTTTGCTATCTTACCCCCCTTTCCCTCTATATATTTTCAGGTATTTCTTATAGTAATCGAACTTCGTTCGGTATCCTGCTACTGGGCAGTTAGCTTTTCCTGGATTTTCTTTGCCTTGCCGCTTCCGTAGCGTCCCAATCCGCCTCTTAACCTGGGGTCAAGAATATCTCTCATAGCATCTCCCAGCATATTGATGCCATATACCACCAGCGCCAGAGCAAGTCCGGGCCAGAAAGCCATCCACGGATTTTGTAACATGTAAGCACGTCCGGAACCACTGAGCATACTGCCCCAACTTGGATTCGGAGGCGGGATACCAAACCCGAGGAAACTAATCGTAGCCTCCGTTAATATGGCGGAACCCATATTCACGGTAAACAGAATAATAATAGGAGCCATAACATTGGGAAGTATATGACGGACAAGGATTCTTAAGGTAGAAGAACCCAATGCTTGGGATGCCTGGACATAAATGTTCTCCTTAGTGGAAATCACCGCGCTTCTAACGACACGGGAACCAGTGAAACCCTGCAAAGCGCCAATTACTAATATTACCTGCCATAACCCCTGCCCTATCACCGCCATAATCGTCAGAATGAGAAATATGTGGGGGAAAGACATCCATGCATCGACAAATCGCTGCACCACGATATCAAACTTGCCACCGAGGAATCCGGATAGAAGCCCGAGAATGATAGCAAAGGCGGTACCGATAGTAGTAGCGCCTAGACCGACGAGCATCGAAATACGCGCTCCGTAAATGATTCTCGTGAGCAAATCACGCCCTAACCCGTCCGTACCCAGCAGGTGTTGGGCCGATGGACCCAGCAATCTGGCGCCGAGGTCCTGTTCATTCATTCCAAAAGGTGAAATATAATTGGCGAAAATACCGGCGAGAAAAGCTAACAAGACAATAACAGCGCCCATTGTCCCCAGCGGTTTCTCTTTAATTAACCTGCGAAACAATTCACCGAGAAAGGTCTGTTTCTTGATTTTCTTTATTGCTACTTTGCCTGCTGTACTCTCCATCAATACATCCTTCCCTATTTATACCGAATCCTCGGGTCCAGCCACGAATATGTAAAGTCCACAACGATGTTAATTACCAGAACAAACACGGCAACACAGACGTTTATACCTGAAACCAGTGGATAATCACGGTCACTTAAAGCACCCAGCATCAGACGACCGACACCGGGCAAGGAGAATATTTGCTCCGTCACGACAGCACCACCGATTAATAAAGGTATTTGAAGACCGATAATTGTGATTACCGGAATCAGCGCATTTTTCAGAGCGTGCCTCATCACCACGACTCTTTCTTTCAACCCTTTGGACCATGCAGTACGGATATAATCGTGCCTCAGCACTTCCAGCATCATCGTACGGGTCATTCTCATTGTGGTACCGGAGATTACCATCCCCAAAATCACCGATGGAATGGCAAATAATTGCAGGTTTGCTATCGGATCTTGTGTAAACGCAATGTACTCCATCGGTGGCGTCCACTGCCACCAGATTGAAGGGTAAACTATCACCATCGTCCCCAGCCAGAAACTGGGCAAAGCGATAAAGGCAACCGCCAGACTACGGGCAAGATAATCACCCAGGGTATCCTGCCTTATTGCGGAGTAGATGCCAATAGGAATAGCTATTATCTGCGATGTAAGAAGCGCCAGAATACCGAGTTCAAAAGTTATAGGCAACCGGCGCGCAACCTGTGAAGCAACAGTATCACCCGTCCATAATGACTTACCCAAGTCACCGCGCACGATAGCAGTGAGCCAGCGCCAGTATTGCACGTGGTCAGGCACATCCAATCCTAATGCGTGTCTGAGTGCGTCCATGTCCACCTGCGTGGCATGTTGCTTTTCCTGCAACATCATGGCAACTACATCACCGGGGATAAAACGCACAGAGAAGAAACAAATTATGGTCACCAGTACCATGGTAGGTATGATTAGTAACAGTCTCCTGATTATATACGCCTGCACTCAATCCCTCCCGATTGACTCATCTATTATCTTCTTGTCATTTAACTAAATTTATATCAGTTAGCAGTTTCTTTTTATCAACGAGCTTGTATTCAGGCTCCTTGCATGTCATTTCAGGCAAATTGTTTCGCCCTGCTACACCCAATGAACGGATGATATGCGCCAAAAGCGTTTTCTTGTATTCATCTAGCGTGTACTTTTTTCTCAACGACCAGCGTGAATTTGCCCATCTCCCGCAGAGACTAACGATATCTGAAGCTACCAACCACGTATCTACCACAACGAATTGTCCTGCTTCTATACCGTTGACGAGCAAAGTCTCGAAATATTCTGTAAGACGTATAGAATCTTCGAAAAGGGATCGACGCCCTGATTTTTCTAATATGGGCATAACATGTCCAAGAAAAATATACATATCCTGGTATTTATCAACGCGGTCCAGGTGAAACTCGATAGCAATACGCAGTGAATCAAGTGGATTCATACCGACTGCATTTACTCGTATCTTTTCAGTGAACTCTCTCTGTTTTGCTCTGTTGAACTGAATAATCAAATACAGGATATCTTCTTTAGAACCGATGTAATGATACAGTCCGCCTTTGCTCATCCCAAAGGCTTCCGCGAGTTCATTCATAGTCGTCCGGTCATAACCTTTCTTGACAAACGCCGAGCTGGCACAGATGACAATTTCACTCCTGCGTTTATCAACAAGGTCTTCATCACGGCTATATGTCCGGATTTTTCTTACCGAACCATCGAGCATGATTGACTCTCCGGTATGAAAATTAATTCTTTACTGTTCCTACCGTCCAGTAGGTAGGTAGCAATATAATAAACGACTTACATCCGATTGTCAAGACTAATTTTTTGTAGGTCTATGCAATCATCAGAATATATCTTCTTAAATTAATATATAATGCGAAAATCACCTCGTTCAAATTTATGCTCTATAAAAATACCCGCATTATGAGCATAATAGCAGGCAAATGTTATAAAATAAATAATTGACGATAATGAAAAGACCCGTAAAATATATTGAGGTAAGGAGGCATTTTAGTGAAAGAGGTAGTCATTGCTAGTGGAGTAAGAACTCCCATTGGTGCGTACTGCGGGATGCTCAGAGAAATTCCCGTGGAAAAGCTCGCCGCCATCGTGCTGAATGAAGCGGTAAAGCAGGCAAACGTGAAACCGGCAGAGGTCGATGATGTAATTTTATCGCAAGCCTATGCTAACGGCGAAACACCTAATCTCGCCCGCAAGGCTTTACTTGAGGCCGGTTGGCCTGTTGAAGTTCCCGGTTTTACGCTCGACCGGCGCTGTTGTTCCGGTGTTCAGGCTGTCTGGAACGGTGCGATGCAAATTCAGACTGAAAATGCTGATATTGTAGTTGCATCCGGCGCCGAAAGTATGAGCCGCGCCGAATTTTACATCCCCGGCGAGTTCCTCAAATGGGGAGTCGGCGGCAGAACAGACCCCAAATGGGGTTTCTTCCCCCGTCAGCACGGCGCTATGAATCTATGGGGCATCCCCTTTTACGATAGGATTCAACGCGGCAGACCCATGCATCAACCAATCGAAAGATTCGGTGAATTAAACTCCATGATGACCTGGGCTGAAACAGCCGCTAAAAATGAAAAGATAAGCAGACAGGATATTGATAAATGGTCACTCCGCTCTCATCAGAAAGCTATCGCCGCTATTGATGCCGGTAAATTCAAGGAAGAAATTGTCCCCATCCCTGTTACGGAAAAAGGTAAAACCGTGATGCTGGATACAGATGAAACCCCCAGACGGGATTCATCTTTAGAAGCGCTGGCTAAGTTGCGCCCGGTATATGAAGGCGGTGTTTGCACAGCCGGTAATTCCTCCAGCGAAAATGACGGCGCCGGCGCCATGGTGTTGATGACCCCCGAAAAAGCAAAGGCGCACGGTATCAAACCACTGGTCTCTCTGGTAGGCTTCGGTATCGGTGGCGCTGACCCCACACTGACCTATCCTGCAGTGCCTGTAGCAGTAAATAAGGCATTAAAGAAAGCCGGCGGGCTCACTATCAATGACATCGACCTGATTGAAGTCCAGGAAGCCTTTGCTGCGCAGTTACTTGCCGATGTGAAATTGATGGGAATGAAACCTGATGATGTTGACAGGAAAGTTAACGTCAACGGTTCAGGAATTTCACTGGGGCATCCCATCGGCGCAACCGGTGTAATGAGATTGGTTACCCTGATTCACGAAATGGTAAGACGCGACTCAAAGTATGGTTTACTAACTATTTGCGGCGGCGGTGGTCTGGGTATCGCTGTTGTCGTAGCCAGATAATAAACAGTATATTTATCAATCAATAAATAGAGAGCCACGAAGCAATCGTGGCTCTCTATTTATTTTCGTCGAGTCTGTAACCGCAGGTTGGCATCTTTTTACCATCGATGTAAACAGTCCTGCCATCTACGGCTACCCGCCCCTGCGATATTAAATCATGGACGGCAAAGGGATAAATCTCCCAATCGCCTTTTACTTTCAACACATCCTGCAAATTGCTACAGATATGCTCCATTGTTTTCGATAGTTCTTCGTCTGCTTTTTCCTTGAAACCTTCATAGGTTTTTATATTGTGGAGAGAAGCAAAATCGGCAACCTTATGCAAACCTTCTAATAACCCACTTGCACCATTGGATTCTAACCCAGTCAATGCTTGCATTATGTCAAGCGATTTTGACTGCACCAGCACCGGTCCGGTATCTTCTCCTTTATCGACAATAAACAGCGTTGACCTTATTGCCCT
>JAQTPO010000118.1 GCA_028712845.1 Dehalococcoidales bacterium
CTTATACGCTTGATTGTGGTGATTCTTCCTGGTCGGCTTCTACCGCAGTCTTCATCGCCAGAATGCCCACTTCAAGCTGTTTATCATCCGGCTCACTCGTGGTGAGAGCCTGTAACCACATACCCGGCGCCAGCAGAATTCTGATAATGATATTCTTGACATGGTTAGCACCAAAGTGAATGAACTCATAACCCAGAGCGGCAATCACCGGCACCAGCACAATCCGGCTCAACACCAAAAACCAGAGCCCCTTAATCCCTAACAGTCCTACCATTGAAAATACGATAATAGCGATTATCATCACTACAAACAGGAAACTTCCGCCGCAACGGACATGCGCCTTGCTGTATTTTTTAATTGCCTCAGGCTCGAGCGGCGCGCCGGCTTCAAATCCATTCACCGACTTGTGTTCAGCACCGTGATAGGCAAAGACACGCTTGATGTCGGGCATCAGCGAGACCAATCTGAGATAGAGAATAAACATCGCTATACGGATAATCCCTTCTACGAGATTAAATATTATTGATGACGACTCTATATTTAGAAGCCGGGTGAGAAAAAGAGGCGCCAGGAAAAACAGGGCGACCGCAAAGACCATTGAGACCGCCAGCATCGCCCACATCCACCAACCGCCCACTTTTTCGTTCTCTTTCGCCGTCTCTTCTTCGAGCGCAATATTGGCGGAATACATCAAGGTCTGGATACCGAATACAAGGGATTCAATTAAAACAATGATGCCACGAAGTAATGGCGCTGACCTCATCCAGCCGGTGTAAAGAGTAGAAAGCGGTTTCTTGTCAACCACCATTTCACCGTTGGGCTTACGGACGACGGTCACCATGTTTTTCTTCCCGCGAATCATCACGCCTTCAATGACTGCCTGCCCGCCGTAATGATGTATTTTATTCGCCATCAAACTCCTTGATAAAGAAAAAGGAGCGGTTTTTTGCTCCGCTCCTTGATTTCTACTATTTGCGGTTAACTTTTCTTCTCGTAACGCCGCTTGAACCGCTCCACCCGACCGGCAGTGTCCACAACTCTCTGTTCACCGGTGTAATACGGATGGCACTTACTGCACAACTCGACTCTGATTTCTTTCTTGGTCGAACCGACGGTGAAAGTGTTTCCACAAGAACAAATCACCTTCGCCTGTGGGAAATATTGAGGGTGTATCTTTTCTCTCATCTTTATCTATTCAGCGTAAACGCTGACCTTTCTCCTGTTATCGCTATATGGTTCGTACTTAACAACCCCATCAATCAGAGCAAAGATAGTGTAATCCTTTCCCAAACCAACATTAGTTCCGGGATGAATCCGGGTGCCTCTCTGTCTGACTATTATTGTTCCGGCGGTTACTTCTTGCCCGGCATATCTTTTAATGCCGAGCCGTTGCGCCTGACTATCCCGCCCGTTCTTGCTCTTGCCGCCGCCCTTCTTATGAGCCACTTCCGGCCTCCTCTTTCTTTACAGGTTCCTCTTGCGCAACTCCGGGTGCCTCAATCTTATCAATGGCTAACCGCGTGAAAAGTTGGTGATGACCTGTCTTTTTGCGATACCTTACTTTGGCTTTGTATTTGAAAACAATGATTTTGTCACCGCGCACCGTGCCTTTTGAAGTCGCAATTACTTTTGCCCCTTCAACGGTGGGTGCACCGAATGTAGTGCCTTTGTCACTACCGATAACCAGAACTTTATCCAGTTCGACAGCATCGCCATCAATCACATTCATGTTATCGACATCAACTGTCTGTCCCTGAGTGACACGATACTGTTTTCCACCAGTCTCAATTATTGCGTAAATGTTCGTACCCTCCACAAAAGAGATATTATATCAGCTTCTCTCACACAGCGTCAAGCACAGTCTCAGGCTTTCAATTTTTCCACAATTCTTTTACTTTTATCCGCAACTCTTCCATTGTGCCGTCGTTATGGATGACCACTTTCGCCCGCTTCATCCGCTCTTCATTAGACATCTGCGAACGAATCCGGGAACGGATTTGTTCTTCAGTCAGACCGGTCCGCGCCACGGCGCGCCTGATGACATTCTCTTCATTTGCCACCACAACCCAGACATCCTCCGCTAACGGTGCCCAGTTGGCTTCGAATAAAATTGCCGCATCCAGCACCACAACTTTGGTTCCCTTTTGCCGATAATCTTCAATACGCTTCTTCATCATATCGAACATGCGGGGATGGACAATACCATTCAACCGCTTCAGTTCCTCAGGACTACCAAAAACTATTACACCCAGTTTTTTGCGGTCGATGGTGTTATCCGCCGACAGAATCTGCTTGCCGAAGGTTTTAACCAGCTCCTGCCATGTTTCGGTATTTGGCTGGTAAGCCTCATGCCCCACATTATCGGCATCGATAATCACAGCGCCTAATTCAGCTAAACATTGGGACACGGTACTTTTACCGCTGCCGATACCACCTGTCAGACCAATTACTTTTGTCATTTTATTTAATGCCTGCCAGACTTACTCTAATTCCGGTTCGATGATGCTGTAATTGCCGTCCTTCCGGCGATACAGAAGGTTAAACTCCTTCGTGGCGGAATTATGAAACAGGAAGAAATCATGCCCCAGCAGTTCCATCTGTTCGATGGCATCCTCTACGGACATCGGTTTCATCGTGAAACGTTTGGTCCTCACCAAGGTAGGATTAGATGAGTCATCTACGGCTGGCTCTCCGTTATTAGTATTCCTGATAGACGGGCCAGCTTTACCCTTTTTATTGAGTTTGCCTTTGTACCGCTCAATCTGCCGGTCAATTACCGGCAACACTTTATCGATTGCAACCAGTAAATTTTCGGCTCGTTCTTCTGCCCGAAGTAATGTTCCATTGGCATCAAGTGTCACCTGCACCCGATAGCGCTGGTCCTGTGATTTGGTTTTTTGTTCGCTAAGCTCCACCTTAGTGCCATTGATATTCTGGAAATGCCTATCCAGTTTGCCGAATTTCTTTTCGATATAATCTTTAACCGTAGGCAGTATTTCAATGCTCTGACCCGTGATTTGTAACTCCATCTCACACTCCTGAATTTATTAAATCTCTCTTGCCAGTGTCAATCCCCACACTGACATAGCTTCGGCTGTTTTTAATACGGAGGCACAGGCATTAAGGGTCGCCCCGGAAGTTGTGACATCATCGATTAATAATACTTTTTTACCGCGCAAGTCATCATTTTGGCAGGCAAAGACCCCGACGACATTCTGTCTTCTTTCTTCGACATTAGCAGTTCTTGCCTGCGGCAAATTATAATGATGCCTTACCAGACAGCTATCGCTAACCGGTATTCCGGTGAGTCTGCCCAACTCCTTTGCCAGCAAGCAGGACTGGTTGTAGCCCCGTTCCCGAAGCCGCTTGTCATGTAAAGGCACCGGTGTCAAAACATCACATCGTATCGGATTTGCAATCAAGTAATCGCTTAACAATTTTGCCAGCCTACCGGTGATAGCACGCAAATTATTATATTTGAACGCATGAATCGCTTTACGAATCACACCCTCAAATCTAAATGGAGAACGGATTCCATCAATATCGGCTTCCCAACCGATACAACTGGAGCAAAACACCTCATTCATCCTGAGCACAGTTGCGGGATTTACTCCGGGTGAAGCCTGAAAATTTATTTGTGGTTTTCCGCATTTCGTACAGACAGGCGGTTCAATACATGGCAATGAAGCCTGACAGGAGCTGCAAATGAAGTCGCCTTCTTTACCGCAACCCACACAGAACTTCGGGAATAATAAATCAAGTGCCATCCCTCTAAATTCCGCTAATTGAGGAAGCACACTCACCATCCATCAAGTCTTAAACAGTTCTGCGTTACTGACGGGAGCGATTATTATGCAGTGCACCACTCATAATCGGCTCGTCAACATAAACATCGCCGTTCCTGATTTTCAAATTAAAACCACACTGCGGGTTTGTGCAAACCCAGGCTTTATAATGAATTGTTGCCCCCTGGCTACCGAAATCCGACAGAGGAACGAGGTCCCCAACATTGCATTTTTGACATTTGGGGAAATTGTTTTGTTCCACGAAGTCCACCTCCCAGCCTAATTAAATCATTAACAAGTATACAACGAAATAAAGGGACGTTACAAATTAATCGCATCTCCTTCAATTAGCATCCGTTAAAATTTTGTGTCACCCGGCGGCATAATTGCCAGATGCGCAAAAGCGGAATCTTTCGTGGCGCCATGCCAGTGTTTCTCATTGGCAGGAATGAGGATAACCGTGCCGGGAGTGACCGTTACTTCTTCTTTCTCCGTAGCGACAATCCCCTTGCCTTCTGTCACATATAAAATCTGGTCAAAGCTATGGGCATGTAAAATATTACGCGCCCCGGGAGTGAAGTTTACCTGAGCAATGCGCAACTCTTTAGTACCCGTACCGATAACATCCTGCATAAATACTCTGCCGCGAAAGATGGCATTAGCGCTATCATCCCGCTTTTTAACATCACTGACCTTGATTATTTTCATAAACAACCTCCCGTTATTTTAATTTGTTCATTGAAGTAGCGTGACAATTATTTATAGCCCTTAAGATATTTGTTTACCAAGCCGCATGCGGAGTGTTTCAGGCATGTTAATCAGCAACGGCATTCTAATCACGACGTCGATACCAACGAATATCAGAAACACATATTGAGGCCCCATTTTATCCCAGATAATACCGCATACGAATGCCAGACAGGCATTGAGAAGCATACGAAAGAACCGCGCGATTCCTACCCATCTGCCCATCTGCTCAGGAGGCACTAACTCCCTTTCCATAGCTGCTGAAATCGGACCCCCGATATAGTAAAAGCCTTGCAGGGCGCCGGCAATCACTAAAAATAAGGGGCTGGGTGACCAGACAAGCAATAAATTAGACACCCAGAAGAGCGGCGCTGTTACGTACAATATCTTCTTTCTGCCGATTTTATCTGCCAGGCTACCCAGTGGAATAGCAAATACTATGGACGCCAGTGCAGAACCTGTTACCATCGCTCCCAATACAAACGGTGTCGCTCCCTTTATCTGATAGGCATATAGTTGAGAAAAAGGGAAAACCATTGCCAGCGGAAATTGAACGATTGAAGAAATAAGAATCCATTTTTTCAGGTGATGCCCTTCCTTCATCACCTGAAAAAGGTCACGAAACATACTGTGGCTACTTACACGAGCTCTCACCAGCTTTTTATTGGATAGCTTCATCAATACAATAATGAAAGTGATTACGGTAAGTATTAAACAAAAATAGAATATTGGTCTGATGCCATCGACATTAGCGCCTCCTGAGGCAGTCACTATCCATGCTCCCAGCATCGGACCGGCCATACCCAGTATCCCTGAGGCAACTGTCTCACAGACTGTCATACCAGTCGCCCGGTCTTCATTTGCAAGACAATTACCGCAAATGGTAGCACAACTGTGGATACTTACCGAAAAACCCATCCAGTATGTCGTCATGGCTATTATAGTAAGAAACCAGCTATGAGCTATGCCATAAGTCAAATATGAAATAGCGAGCAGACCTATACCAAGCAAGTAGATGTTTTTCGGACCTGTCCGGTCGATAAACCAGCCGGTAAGTGGACTAATGATAGCGGCGACGAGCATGCCGATACTATTGATGATTCCTAATTGTGTGGCAGTAGCGCCTAACGCTACGATGTAGATGGATAGATAGGGAAAGATTGCCTGATAGGCAAGCCTGGAAATCGAGGTTCTTATTACGGTAACGTTCCAATCCTTCTGTTGCCGTTTTAGAAAGACTATCGATTTTAAGAAAAATGAGGAGAGTATCTTCAAGTTATTGCCTAACCCATTTTATTGTGATTCTTGCTCGGTTTTTAGTTAGTTCCCATCTTGCCCCATTTCATCAAAAAATGCAAGCGCTTGTGTGTGCAGAACGGTATTATTTGCTTTTGGTCGGTTTAACCATTGCGAGGAGTGTAACGAGGTGGTAATCTGACACCATTTCTTCCAGAGATTGCGAATCCTTCAATATAAGGATTCGCAATGGCCA
>JAQTPO010000119.1 GCA_028712845.1 Dehalococcoidales bacterium
AGGCGGATAATAACTCGAATTTTTCCTGTGTCTTGTTGCCATCACCTTCTTCCCTGAGAAGCTCCATGAGGCAATCGTTAAGCTCTTTCTCGGCAAGACACTTAACACATTTACCCGGGATATGAGTGGTTGTATACATCGGTTCTAAATTGATTGGGTCTGTATTCATTTTTTAATACACCTTTCTGTTTTATATATTCTTTAATCAATTCATGCAAGTATTGCCTCCATAATTAAGATCTGCAGCATCGTTCCCCTGTGGAGCATGGTGGGGTATTACATCTCTCCGTACGCCCACAGCAGGTAGTGCCCGGAGCGTTAGCTTTTTCTGTTACCAGGTTTGGGACTGACAGTAGCTTTTGTAAATCAGCACTCCCGCAATTCGAACACAGCAATTCCTTATTACTATTGAAGCTGTGCATCAGAACCTCGGAAACCTGACCGCATGACTGGCATTTATACTCGTATATTGGCATTACACTCTCCTTAGTTATTCATTAATATCTCTACTACGTTCTGCCATAGTAGCTTTATCTGCCGGCTAGCTGTACCATCAGAATAATTAACCACCGACATGCCGTGTACCATCGCTTCTGTAAACACGTTATCAAACGGAATCTTAACAACGACATCTGCTCCTTCAGTGTGGCAATAGGTCTCAATCTGTTTGGTGTTCTTCTCATTGATATTGTATTTATTGATACATACCAGAGCCGGAACACCAAAATGACGACAGACACTGAGTACACGCTCCAGGTCGTGTATTCCGGATAATGTTGGCTCCGTTACCAGAAGAGCCATGTCTGCTCCTGAAAGAGAAGAGATAACTGGACAGCCTATGCCTGGCGGCCCATCACTGATGATATAATCGAGTTTCTGTTTCTCGGCTATTGTCCTTGCCTGCCGTCTTACCGTGGCCACAAGTTTTCCTGAGTTCTCCTGAGCGATGCCTAGCCTGGCATGAACCAGAGTCCCATATCTGGTATCGGAGATAAACCAGTGACCCGCCATGTTTGCTTTCATTGTAATAGCTTCAGTTGGGCATATGTGGGAGCAAAAGCCGCAGCCCTCACATGTAGTACGTTCGACCTTGAAATCCTTTATCGCCTTGAAACGGCACAGTTCCTGACATAGACCGCACTGTGTGCAGCGACTCTCGTCAATAGAAGCAACCTGACCGCTCCAGAACTCTTGTTTTTGACGGACAACCGGTTGAAGAATAAGATGAAGGTCAGCAGCATCTACATCGCAGTCCGCCAGTACTGACACTTTAGCAAGGGCGGCAAAAGAGCCGACGATGCTCGTCTTGCCGGTACCACCCTTACCGCTTAATACAATGACTTCTTTCACTTACTATCTCCTGAACTTCTTCAAAAAGTTTAAGGAAACTCTCTTTCCATTGCGGCATACCCTGAACCATGGTGATTCCATTAGAATAGTTGCGGGCAATCTCCATATCCAGAGGTATGGTAAGGAGTATGGGTAAGTTTTCCTTATGACAGTATTCTTCAACTCCACTATAGTCTAGCCCGACACGATTCAACACAATACCACAGGGTATCTTGAGTTCTCTCATTGTTTCTACCGCCAGAGCTAGGTCATTCAACCCGAAAGGCGTCGGCTCAGTTACAAGTATGCAAAAATCGCTGTTTTTCACAGACTCGACAACCGGGCATGAAGTGCCTGGAGATACGTCAATGATTACAATACCACTATTATTCGCCTGGCTCTTCACCATCCTGATGACAGGTGTTGACATAGCTTCACCCACATTTAGCTTCCCCTGAGCAAACTTTATGCTATCCGTATTCCCTGACTCGACAATCCCAATCTCTCTCATTTCTTCGGAGATAGCCTTCTCAGGGCAGAGATAGCTACAAGCGCCGCAGCCGTGGCAGAGCTGGGGGAAAACCAACACGTTTTTAGGGAAAACCACGAGGGCGTGGTAGGCACAGATTTCCACGCATTTGCCGCAGTAGGTGCATTTCTTCTCATCTATTTTCGGCACTGGAATGCAGACTGCCTCGTTGCGGGTGAATATTGGCTGCAGCAAGACGTGGTCGTTTGGCTCCTCAACATCACAGTCGAGAAGCTGTACTGACTCTCTGTCTTTGAGAGAAATGGCAAGACTGGTAGCTACTAGGGTCTTGCCGGTTCCCCCTTTTCCACTAGCAACTGAAATAATCATATTCCATTACTTTCTGTGTAGTGCTCCATATCCTTAAGCTCTGTTGATTTTAATTCTAATTGTTCCTTGACGCATTGACCTTCTTAAAATTGATGATTTCACTTGATGACTGTAATCCCGATGGACAATAGCTGTCCCTGAATTGGAATATGCCGAGGCTATTTATTATAGCCAAACATTTCTCCGTCCCCATGTGCATGGGGAAAATTGAAAGGAAACCATCCTGTTTCAGTATTCTATGTAACTCCTCAAGCAACTCCAGCTTATCGTCTATTTCTTGCAAAACATCATATAATAAAATCACATCAACGCTTTCATTTGCCAGTGCAATAGGCATACCTGACTTATCCAGAAGCATGGTTTCTATATTTTCCAGACCTTTCTTGCTGGCGATTTCTTTGAGACGTTCAAGTGTCTTAGAACGTGTGTCACAGGCAAACACATTACCGTTCCGACCGACTATCTCGGCGCAAGCCATTGAGAAAATGCCGGGGCCACAACCTAAGTCCATTACAGTTTGATCATGCCTGATGCCTATCCTCTGGAGTAATATATTCGCATTATCGTTGAGCCATGTTCTAAATTCCATTTCACCAGGTAAAATTTGGGGCACTCTGAATATTGTCAGTTTTTCATCAGCCAATACACTACCGTGTAATATTCTGATAGCCTCTTGCCCTTCGGCGTCAACAGGCATCTGAATTATGGCAAATCTTTTGGACTGACCCGTATTAATATTGCGGATTACTTTAACTGATGTCACTGTGCCTATCTTAGAGAAAAGCTCCATCAGCTCGTCTTCGGTGGTATTATCGCCTAGCCCTACAACACTTAGATGCATCGGTATTTACCTTCAATTCTCTACTCCCTGATCATCTTGGAACCGCACTTGGGACAACTTATGTCGAAGCACGGCACACCCTGTTTATGGGGAACTTTTTCTCCGCAATTGGGACAAACACAGTTCCCTGCGGGACCTGCCCCAGGGCGAGTACCACCCATTCTCCCGCCTCTTCCAACATGTCCTTTTGGTGGACCAGTTCCATCTCCTCCAGGCATAATTTACCTCCAATTTTTATTTTAAGTGTTTATCTGCCTCTACCCATACCGCGACGTATGCCGCCGCCCACACCGCCACCACCAGTGCCGAAGTGTCCGGCGACATTGGGTTGAGAACTAACCTGAAACTTACCTGATTTGTAATTTTGAATAGCATCTTTCACCTTACCGGATACGCCAGTTATAACCTTAATCCCGGCAATGGAAAGTACCTGGTAAGCATTAGGACCACAATTACCGGTAAGTACTGCTTCTACTCCCTTGCCGGCAATCAACTGGGCAGTAGAAATTCCTGCACCCCCCGAAGCCATACCGCTGGAGTTTCCTAAAGTCTCAAACTCCAGCGTGTCCGGGTCAGTGATGATGAAATATTGACAGCGCCCAAATCGTGGGTCTATATCAGCATTCAGATTTGTCCCCATAGCTGAAATTGCAATCTTCATTGTTTACTCCTTTTAACCGAGTTTACTTTCAACGTGTTTTATTTGGCTTTTAACATTCTTCAATTGTTGGGTTATAACATGTTCTTGATTCCGTAAAAACGTAAGCTCTTGTGCGGGTGTATTTAAAGACACAATACAATAACCTCTGCCACACCCGGTCATAGGTCCCTCACTATTTGGTCCGGTACCATCTAATCTAGGCATCATATGCCTCCATTGTCAAAGATAAAACTAGTATGCTATTTATCGGATTCCAGATTGTGTATCCTGGACTCGATGATGTCGAGTTCTTTCTTAATGTTTTCGGCTTGACTCTTTAAGGAGCTAATCTCTTGTTCTTTTGTCACACCTGGGACTGCAAATGCTATGTTAGCTCGATTGCCAAAATAGTAACTGCACCTGGGTAATCCGCCTCTACCTCGTCCGATATACGGGTAAGATGGCGAGGTTCCTCTGAAGCCCAGTCCCATCCCTCCTCTTTGACCTCGTCCCGTTAGATTCCTTCCAAACATTTACCCCTCCTTGTCGTTTTTTTTCTACGTAATGACTAATACCCATGATTTCTGAGGCACAGTCAGAAAATTTTCCTTACCACAGTTAAAAGCGTGACTCCTTTTATCTATCTAAACGTCACTGAAAAAGCTTTTTATAATTTTTGTTCGGGGCTTCTCCTATTCCAGTTTGCCCCTATCCACTCCATTATGTCCTGCCTGAATGAATCGTAGTTTTTCTGAATAGCATCGTAAAGTCTGGCGTTCTCCATGGCAATAGCCCCAAGATTCGCGATAGCCCCAACAAAAAATATGTCATCCATAGTGAAGTTATAAGGTTCTGCCGTATAAACACGTATAACCCCTAAGATTTCTTCTCTAAGCATCATCGGAACGGACAGGATAGAAGCGATTCCTTCTTTCTTAGCCTGTTCCCGATACTGGGCTCGCTCATCCTCAGTTGCATCCAAAATAGCCACGGGTTTCCCTTCCAGCGCCTCTGCTATGCTTTTATCGGCTGACACTGGCCCCTTCTTGACATACCAATCGCTGAGTCCGTAGGCAGTGGTGTGAATTAAGAGCTTTTTATTGGGTGTTAAGAGCATTAATGAGCATCCTTTAACGTTCATAGCCTTTGCCACGTTTTCAACTATTGAGTCGAGTACTTTTTCAGGAGCACGAGCCGAGTTAATAGATGCCGCCACTTCATATAAACTTTGATAATAACTGCTCTCAGTTTTCCCCATCGACACACCTCCTTAGCTTTGATTAATTAGAGACTGCTATATCCACTTCATAGGTCACGGTCAATAATCTTCATGAGACACCAGTTCTTCTACCTTGATGCCTACCTCGCCCTCTCTCACTAAAGCCTGCAGGAAAGACCTGTTGAACATCAGGTGTATTGCATGTTGGGCAAAGCTCCGGAGGGATACTAATCGGCGTTTCGAGTTCCCATTCATGACCGCTCCGGCACCTGAAGCGACGATGTGCTATTTCGAAATTGCCGCCCTCAATCTTTATTGCCTTACCATTGAGTAAAGCAGCAGCCACCTTCTTCCGGGCAGCAGCCAGCACCCTTTGGAAAGTCGGTCGGGAGACGTTCATCTTCTCAGCGCCTTGTTCTTGCTCTAACCCTTCAAGGTCTTTCAGACGCAATGCTTCAGCTTCTTCTACGGAAAGTCGTATTTCCTCAAGAGACCTTAACGGAATACCTGCCGGTTTGAAGTAGGTCACGCCTGGCATAAAGGCTACCCTACAGCATTTAAACGGTCTGGACATCTTTTTCCCTCATAAATTATGAGCATACGCTCATAATTTATGCTAATACTAAATTAAATATTTGTCAAGGGCATCCTTGACAGCATTCTACCAACTTAATCAGGGCAAGGTTATAGCCTAGAAAATAATGATTGACAAGGGTAATAGGGAGAAAGGAAAGATGACAACTAAAGCTAAAATGCAAACCAAAGCAGACCTGATTCAAATAATCATCAAAAATACTCGCAGGATACCTGCACGTTTCCAGCCTGCCGTGAAGCGAGATTTCTTAGTAGGGCTAAAGTATAAGAACAAGGGGCAACTCAAGCGCATAGCATCAAAAATGATAGTCGAGGTCGATAAGAGTGGTTGGGGAATTAAATTTCGCTAGTTACCAGATACCAAATATATCAGTCACTCTAGGAGCACGTTTTTGGCGAACGGGTTTTTTACCGTGTCTGGTAATGTGCTGTGCTGTAGCTTTGGCTTCCATCTCGATACCGCTATCGAGAAAATCAGCCCATTTACACCTGAAAAAGTACGCCGTGGGGAAGCGATTCTTAATAAAATGGTCTATCAA
>JAQTPO010000120.1 GCA_028712845.1 Dehalococcoidales bacterium
ATTTTCAGTTATACGTATTAGCCATCTTCGAAGTCAAAACAATATACCCTACCGAGTACGAACTGAAAGATAAAACGGGGCAATATTGCCGTTATATCCTTGATTGTCCTGTAGTCCAGAGAAAATCGGCATCCGGCAAGTTGATTGGTAGTGTCGTGGTATAATTTATATGTGGCATTAAATGAGCGTGTGAGTAATTCACGGACAGACCAGAGTATAGAAGAGATAGACCTCCACCGTTTGACGGTGGATGAAGCAGTCCCCAAGCTCGATGATTTTCTCTACAAGGCATTTCAAGCCGGACGTTTCAGGGTGTGGGTGGTACACGGCAAGGGTTCGGGCGTACTGCGTCAGGAAATGAGACGTTATTTATCGAAGCATCCTCTGGTCAGGTCGCAAAGACCCGCCGATTCTCAGCATGGGGGCGAGGGAGCTACTCAGGTTGAACTCAGCGACTAATAAGTCAAAAACATATGTTAATTGGAGATGAATGTGATTAAAAGAAAGCCAATTATTTTACTAGCGGCTCTGTTGCTTGGCACGGCATTATTCGGTTTTGGTTGCTCCGGAGGAGCGACCGCCAAGAGCGGAGATACTGTTAAAGTCGATTACACCGGCAAATTATCGGATGGTACGGTCTTTGATAGCTCCGAGGACAGTGAGCCACTGGAATTTACCCTGGGTCAGAATCAGGTTATTGTCGGTTTCGAGAAAGCTGTCACCGGTATGAAAGTAGGTGAATCCAAAACCGTGACAATTCCCGCAGATGAAGCCTACGGTCAACCCAGTGATGACCTCATACTCGTAGTTGACCGGAGCCAGATGCCTCAAGGTTTGGAAATAAAGGAGGGTCAACAACTGCAAGCAACCAACTCAGATGGAACAACCAGCGTGTTCACTGTTACCAAAATCGACGCAACGACAGTGACAGTCGATGGTAACAATGCTTTAGCCGGCAAAGACTTAACATTTGATATAAAGCTCGTGGAAATTGTAGCGAAGTAATGTAGCGTTTCAAACGCTCCGTTTAGCACGTTCAAAACCATGCCGGCGAAAGCCGGTATCCATATGCAGTGAAGTACATACCTGATTCCAGCTTCCGCTGGAATGGAATGCGTTGTTAATATTATTTAAGATATAACACACTAGCGCCATCTCTACTGTATGTGAAATATGAAAACAATCATACTGGCATCGGCATCGCCGCGAAGAAAGGAATTGCTCGAAAAAATCGGCATCAAATTTGATGTCGAAGCGGGCAATTCCGAAGAAGAAATAGTCACCGGCATAGAACCTCACGAACTAGTCCGGCAACTATCTCTCAAAAAAGCCCGGGCGGTGGTATCAGGTCATAAAAATGCTATCATCATTGCGGCTGATACCATCGGATTACTCGGCAATAAAATACTCGGCAAACCATACACAGAAAATGAAGCCCGCAAAATGCTAAAGGAAATAAGCGGCAAATCTCACACCGTCATCACCGGTTTAACCATATTGGATACTGCCACAGGCAAGCTATTATCGAAAACGGTAGATACGAAGGTCTATATCAAAAAATTAACCGAACAAGAGATAGATACCTACGTGAGGACCGGCGAACCGCTTGATAAGGCAGGAGCCTACGCTATTCAGGGTCTGGGCGCTGTGATTGTAGAAAAGATCGAGGGCGACTATTACAATGTGATGGGTCTCCCCATACACACGCTGGTGGAAGCTCTAAAAGATTTCGACGTTCACATTATGTAATCTTATTTAGTCTGAAATTACTCGAATATCATTTGCCGCACTTTCGCCCGCCACATATCCGGTCGAGAATGCCGCCTGCAGATTATAGCCCCCCGTCTCTGCATCGATATCCATCACTTCCCCGCAAAAATAGAGTCCTTTCACTAAACGTGAAGCCATCGTGCGCGGGTCGATTTCTTTGAGGGAGATGCCGCCGGCGGTGACCATCGCTGAAGTCAGTGGCAAAGACGACTTAATATTAAAGCGCAATGATTTCAGCGAGGATAACAGTCGCCCTCTTTCTTCAGCCGTAATCTCATGTCCGCATTTTTCAGGTGGTATCCCTGTCATTGCGACAAACGGTTCAATTAGTTTTTGCGGAAGCAGTTCCTTCAAAAGATTGCGGTAGTTCCGTTTGCCGTAATGGTCGAAGTCCCGTTGCAGGCGCGCGCTCAGTTCTTTATAACTGAGCGCAGGCTTGAGGTCGATGGCTACACTGACCGGTCCGTGCGCAAGTGCATCGACTACCGCCAGACTCATCTGCAGTGTAATGGGGCCACCGATGCCAAAATGCGTGAACATCATATCGCCCATTCGACTTTCGATAACTGGCGGTTGCGGATGTTTCCCGGTTATACCACGGCCTGTGTCTCTAGAGGGAACCCTTGATGCGTCAATCTCATCAGCACCGCACTGAAATGCCGTCAAACGCACATTACGCAGGCTGACACCCTGCATACTCTTCGCACGCTCGATTTCATTCACAACAAGAGGCACCAGAGATGGACGTAACGGCACGATGGTATGACCGATAGCGGATGCCATGCGATAACCGTCACCGGTTGAGCCGGTGGCGGGAAATGAAGCGCCTCCGGCGGCAAGGATAACAGCCGCCGCAGGATATATTTTTGCTCTCGCCTGCACGCCTGTTATCTGCCCTTTTTCCACCAGTATTTTGTTTACGCTAACACCTGTCTGTATCCTGACTTTATTGTCCGTCAGGTAACGTTCAAAAGCCTTCACAATATCCTGAGCATCGTCGGACACAGGGAATATGCGTCCGCCGCGTTCGGTCTTGGTTTCCACGCCATAACGGCTTAGAAGCTCCCGCAGGTCCTCCCGGAAGTAATGATTGAATGCGGGATAGAGAAAATTACCGTTTGCGCCGTACATGGTAATAAAATCGTCTAATTCCTTGGTATTCGTCAGGTTACAACGCGTTTTGCCGCTGATAAGGATTTTTTTGCCGGGATGCTCCATTTTCTCCAGAAGCAGCACGTCAACCCCTGACTCAGCCGCCCGTCCGGCCGCCATCATACCGCTGGCTCCGGCGCCGATAACGACAATCTTATTATTTACCATATTTACTGCGGATTGTGCCTGAGTAAGCTATCAATATCAAAAATCCGCCCCACCTCTCTGATTAATATAGAGATTTGCAGTCAAGGCTGATTAATTATACGATAAAACTGAAATGTGTAGTACAAAAGCAATTTTCACAGCGGGGCTTTTACTGGTTTTATTGTTCAGCACTGGTTGCGCCCCGAGCCGGGACTTCGACCATAAAGTCAATGCGGCTGTAAAATCATACCGTTTCAGTATAGCCGGTTGGGAGTTCCAGACATTTTTCGAACGGGCAAAGCAACTCTTAAGCAAACATACTGAAAAGACACAGAATGACACAGAAACAATCAGCGAATATATCTCATTAGGTAACCGAATTAAAAACCTCAAAGCGCAAATTAACGACGCTAATCGAGCAGAGCTTCAATCCCAAATAAATGGCCTCCAGGAACAGCAAACCGTTTTAGCAAGCGCAGTGGAACAAATAATCAAGCGCCAGACCACACAGGTTTTATCGGAACTGGGTATTTACCAGCCCTGGTACAGAAACATTAAACTTAAAATCACTTTCCCTCCGCCCGATTTCAAACTGGAGGAAATGCCTCATCTGCTGGTGATTTCACCACGGGATAAGATAGAGACGATGCAGGATGTTTTGCTGGTTAAAGACTTGAGTCAGGATGAGATGCTTTCGATTGAAGATGAAGTGGATAAACTAGATGTATCGTCGCTGGTAGTTGACCTCGGAGGAGTTGGTACATATCCCAATCTTGTCGCCAGCGATTCTGATTTTAACTACATACTGGAGACATGTGCCCACGAATGGGCTCACGCCTATCTGGCATTCACACCGTTAGGGTTCCGTTATGTGCTGAATATCGCCGGGCTGTCCGATAATCCGGACATCGATACTATGAACGAGACCGTAGCCGACATAATAGGCAAAGAAATCGGCGCTATCGTTACTGAAAAATACTACCCTCAACTTCAGACCGCCAGCCAATCTACGGATAACAGACCCCAATTTGATTTTGACGGGGAGATGCGGGAGATTAGAAAGAAAGTCGACCAGTATCTGGCGGCGGGAGAGATAGAGGCGGCAGAGAAGTATATGGATGAACAGCGGGATTACCTGGCTGCCAATGGCTATTACATCAGAAAGCTGAACCAGGCTTATTTTGCCTTCAACGGGAAATATGCGGATACGCCGGCTTTTGAGAACCCGACCGGGGTAGCATTGAACCAATTGAGGGCTAAGAGCGCTTCACTCAGTGATTTCCTGGTTACAGCATCAAAATTAACCAGCTTACAGGATTTGCAATCGGCTTTAGAAAAGGCTGGCCCTTCCACGGAATCAACCGCCCTTTCAGCTATTGCGACACATTAATCCACAGGCGCAGTGGTTGCAGGTATGGCTCCGTCCCGCTATCACGGTATAAAAAGAACTCTACCTTTTCATTATTACCTGCTTTAAGCGGTGTGAAGCTGACAGTCCCCTCCCATTTTTCGTTGTCTTGCAACACAATGGAACCAACCGAAGCGCTAGCAGCGTCATCGATAGTAACTTCGATGCGATAGCTTGCTTCCGCTTGTTCATGGTTCACGATGCCCACCGTCACCTGACCGGTCTCATTGACCTGCAACTGTCCGATATAATAATCATCTTTTCCCACATTTCCGAGCATATAAAATTCCGTAAATGCGTCATGTGTTTTGGGATTGATGAAAGTGTAGGTGATAGCTCCGATTGTCCCGACTATCATTACGGCAAGAAGACTCAATAGCACTTTATTAATGGCAGACCTCTTGGTCCTTTGATTTAGATGAATATTGAATGCGATATTATATTCCTTCTTGTTTAAGATGACATTCATTCGGCATTATGACATAGTAGATTCTCCTTGTAAAGCACAAGCCCCGGAAATAATTGACAGTCCCTCCTTCAACGGTTAATATGGGGGAAATCGCTCTAAATAGTGACAGGAGGTAAAACACTTGCCCGAATACACATTCGACCACATTCATTTGATGAGTCCTGACCCCGTTAAAACAGCCGAATTCTACCAGAAGCAGTTTGGGGCAATTCTGGTCAACTCACGCGACTTCGGCAATGGCAGAGTTTCCATATATCTTAATCTGGGCGGAATCAGGCTGCTGGTATCGACGGCAACCGACCCCAAAACAGTCGGCTTACATCATTTCGGAATCAAAACCGACCATCTGAACGAGGCGGTAGATAAGATGAAAGCCGAAGGTGTGACATTCACCAAAGAGATAACGGAAATACGCCCCCACCTCCAAATATCATTTTTGCAGGCTCCGGAAAACGTGCCCATAGAACTAATGGAAGGGAACGGTTAGCAGATTGGGTGTTATTTGCTTTCAATCGGGATAAGTTAAAACTCCAAACTGAAGAAATCAAATGGCAATTATTAACAAGCCGGGCATGCTTGGTCTGCACATTGACAAATTTATTATGTCAGCATAGAATTTGTGCATAAACGCCCTTCGATAAAAGGGCTAGAGATAGCCAGGGAAAAGATAATGGAATGAACCATGGTATTTTCTTCTTAAGAAACACGTCTCCCTGATAAATATCACCAGAGAGTAATAGTAAGGGAGGGTTATGAAAACAAAACACGGAATCATCCTTGTTACACTGGGTATATTCTTGCTGTTATGGGCAGCCTGTTTAGCCACCGCTTTTGTGCTCTCCCCCGAACTGACCTTTCCGACAAGTATAAGAGAGCCTTCGGTTATTGTCATTCTCTCCACGTTTATCATTATTCTCATTGCCTCTGTCGTTATTGGTTTTATTATGCAAATCATCAATCAACAGCGCGCTAAAACTGAGGAATCGCTGGAAGATAGTGAGAATAAAATTAATGCTCTATCAGAAGCCGCTTCCGAAGGCATTTTCATCCACGATAATAACTTA
>JAQTPO010000012.1 GCA_028712845.1 Dehalococcoidales bacterium
ACCCACTTGCACCATTGGATTCTAACCCAGTCAATGCTTGCATTATGTCAAGCGATTTTGACTGCACCAGCACCGGTCCGGTATCTTCTCCTTTATCGACAATAAACAGCGTTGACCTTATTGCCCTATCCCCGGCTAATATAGCCTTGGCTGACGGTATCCAGTGCAAGCCGTCATAGCCTCTGGTGGTATCACCCGGATGGACATTCAGGATTCCGGGATAATATTTATCCACCAGCCAATCCGAAGTCCATTGGTCATAACCTGCCAGGCAAATTAAATCGGGTGTTTTACCTAGCTTACTTTCAATTAACCGCGATACTTCCTGTTCATACCGCAATCTTTCCGGGCAGTTCCTGGGAACATTTCCAGCACCGTATTTCTTCCTGGTTTCCCTGAGATATGGTATGTGGCTGAGTTCAACAACTTCATGTTTATTCTCTTTAGCGATGATAGTTCCGCCGCAACCGGGCCTATTGGTAAAAACGAGGTAATTATGCGCCGGATTTCGTGCAATAATCTCCCGATAGTTGGTACCGGAGCCGGACACGAAACAGACGATGGCCATTCTTTTCCCATGCTTAACAGGGTCATAAATCAATCGTTTCACAGCTTTATTATCCCTCTGTCAAAACATTTTCGCCTAATTTCTACTTCCACCAAATTGTAGCACATTAAAGAGAAAACCTCTCGTTTCAAGACGAGAGGTTTTCTCAACTTTACGGCATTAATCCTGAATTATCTTCCCCTGGGAATCTCGATATACACTTGCCCTGTAGCAGTCACCCTGACCATGCCGGTAACGGTCACAGAATTCCCGATATCAGCTGGGTATCGCAGGTTCATTGTGTTACCGGTGACATATATTGAGTCGGAACCGTCAGAAATCACCCAATCGCTGCGGGTGACCGGAGGTGAACCGTGTCCCATCTCCCAACCGCGATAAGCGCCGCTTAGCGTAACTGTCTGTCCAACATATACATGGGGATACTGCTTTATCGCATTTATTCGTATTGTTCCTGATGCCATCTCCTGTATTTCAGAGACAGTCAAAGCGCGATTGAAGACCTTTACATCATCCACCGAGCCATTCAAATAGAAACCTCGATCATCAACCGAACCGGGCGTGTCAGTGGGATTGCCTCTATGACCTAATTTCAGTGAGGCTGTACTATCAACATTGATGGTGGAAGCAGCACTGCCCGAAGCGATAGCTGTGCCATTAAAATACAGGGTAAAAGTATTCCCGCTACGCGTCAGAGCAAAGTGAAGCCAGTTACCTGCTGTAATACCCGGGTCGGTTGCTTCAAGAATAATTGCTAAGGTTCCTCCGCCAACACCACCAAACCGCAGGTTATTGTTCGATAGTTTCGTTAACGACCAGCCTGTGCGTGTGCTAGCATTCTCGGTTTCAACATATTTCTCGATAATCACCTGTTCTCCGGAGGTAACTGCAAAATTTACCCACAGACCAAAAGAGAAGTCGCTAGTACCAAAGTTCAAACTGGGACCTTGCCCGAAATCAACGAAATCATCAATCCCGTCGAGTCTGACGCCCTGTCCTATCCGCCCCGAGGTAAAACTCGCTCCTATCAAGGTGCCATGGTTTTCCCCGACAACATCGTTAGCGTTTCCATCAAGAGGCCACCAGCTGATGATTCCAGAGAGGAATGGTATTTGTGTAAAGTTTGCAGTGATACTCTTATTGCCATCCATCGTTACACTCAACGGATTAGCATTCCCGCTGGCATCACCACTCCAGCCTCCGAAAGTCCAACCGATAGTTTGGGTTACAGAAACACTTGCCGTTGTTCCTTGAGGATAGACATAGACGCCGGCATCAGGACTAGTAATACCGTTTCCGACTATGTTAATTGTGAGTAGATAAGTCCTCTGCGGTTCATAGGTTACCTGTGCGCCTCTGTCAATCAAGGTCTGAATTTTTATCCTTTCCGTCATCCCTGTCCTGATATCCAGATAGTTATTGCTGATGTCAATCGCATCCCCAGTTCCCAAACCGGTATTCGATACCAGCGCGCTGATACTGGTTATCTGGTTATTGTTAATGCCAAGCTGCTGCAAGTTGGTCAGGCTAGCCAAGGGAGATATATCGCTTATCTGGTTATTGCTGAGGATAAGGTATTGCAGATTAGTCAGATTAGCCAGTGGCGAGATATTTACTATTTGATTACCTGTCATGTAAATCTCAACGAGGCTGGTAAGAGAACCCAAAGCTGAGATATCTGATATTCCACATAGCTGAAGATTTATGCCTGTGAGACTGGTCAGCGAAGCCAGCGGTGCGGCACTACTGATTTGGTTACCAGCAAGATTAAGCCATGTCAACTTAGTCAACGTGGCAAGAGGCGCAATATTAGTTATCTGGTTGCCATTCAAACGCAGGTCTAACAGGTTAGTACAATATTCCAAACCGGAAAGATTCGATATTCCTTTGACCTCTGCATTAAAGCTGGTTAGAGCCAGCAGGTCGTTCTGGTAAATATCTCCCGTCGGTTTGCTTATTGCCTGACGGATAGCCGCCTCCAGATTTGCATCCGGGAAGGTTACTATGGAGGATAATGCAAAATTCGCCGTAATTGTATAATTACCGTTCACCGTGACATCTATCGGATTCGTCGTCCCGCTGGCATCATCGCTCCAACCGCTGAAAGTCCAGTTGCTATTTGCAGGACTGGCGGTAAGCTGGACTTGCTCACCAGAAGTATAGTTTGTCTGGTCGGGTAATTTCGTTACCGTACCGCTACCGGCAGGGTTGACTGCTACGGTCAGTGTATAAACAGGAGGAAGACCGGCATCAGCACGGACTTCATTTTCAGAAAGAGCGCGATTATAGATTTTGACTTCGTCTATAATACCGGAGAAATAGGTATCCGCTTCATAATGGAAACCTATCCTTGGAGGTTGGGTATCATCGTAGCATATATTGCCGGTCATCTCAGCGCCTGTTGCTACCAGAATACCATCCACATAAAGTCTCATAACGCTACCATCGTAAGTGCCTGCAATATGACGCCACTGGTTATCATTAATTGCCGCAGGAGATTCGATAGCGTAAGAATAAGAATCAGCATCATTATCAAGAACAAACTGGGCTTTGAAGCCGGTTAAACGAAGGACATAACTATCATATAAATGTTTTTGTTTTTCGAAAATAAAACCATTAGATTGAGTAGCAGAAGTTGGAATTTTAACCCATGCTTCAATTGTAATCTGCGAAGAAGGATTAGGTACCGTATCCGGCATCTGGACATAATCACTCGTCCCGTTGAAGGAGAGGGCGTTGCCGGTTTTTCCCGTTACCCGCGTTGGTCCACTAACTAATGCGCCATTGTTTCCGCCCCAGGCGTCATAAGCAACCGTGCTGCTGGTTTCGTCGAATTTCCACCAGCCTATACCGCCGGTTGGCGCATCTTGCTGGAAATTAGCGGTGACAGTGTAATTGCCATTCATGGTGATAGAAGTACTGGCGGCACCAGCGTTTGCTACCGGACCGTCCCAATTGACAAAGTGATAGCCGATACTCGGCTCAGCGATGAGATTGATGACAGCACCAGCCTGGAACAAATTGGTTCCAATCTCCGGAGTTGTAGTACCGCCTCCCGCTGGCGTAACGCCTACAGTTAAGACGTAAATTCCCTCATAATAATAGTCAGCCTCCGTTACCAGAGGATAGTTATCTGCGGCGGCATTGGCAATATTATAGGCAGGTTGCCCAACACCATCGCCGTTTGTATCAGTGCCTGTATAATTATCGTAATAATTACCCAGATAACCCCTGAGGCCGGTATTGTTATAGACATAATCGATTTCTGCAGGTGAATAGAAACGATTGCCGGTACACCCTGCGGCCACTAATATATTATTATCATTATGAGTGAGAGTATTAAGGAAGATGGTGTTATTATCACTGGTGTAGTTTAAGGTTGCTGAACCCAGTTTTATACCGCCGGCAGAACCTGCATATTGTACCCAGCTTACGAAGTTGCGGGAGATGGTATTACTATCACTGTTGTTCAGTTCGATACCGCTGGTGCTGACCTTATCTTCAATAGTATTGCTTAAGATACTATTACCGTTACTCAGATTAAGGTATATACCGGTACAGCCTCCTTCCAAACACTGATTATTTTCGATGACATTATTGTTCGAACCATTTGTGGTTACTCCGGAATAGGTCAGGTAGATGTCGTAATATTCACTGTATTGCATAATGTTAGCTTGAATAGTATTGCCGCTGGAGCCTTCCAGACGAATGCCATAATCGTCATCGATACAGGAGTTGTGCCTGATAATATTCTGACCGCCGCGGTACAGGAGTATTCCATAACGGTTATCATTACTGGTATTACCACTCTTATTATTTTCAATTGTGCAGCCGGTAACATTAATAAGGGCAATACCTGCCTTGTCGCTGGAAGATTCGGTGCCGAAGGCTGAGAAGCCTCTAATCGTGACATTATTGGCAGTCACTTCAAAGACATGGTCGTTATAGTTAGCCGCATTTATTATGGTATCGAGAAAGCTTCCGGAAGTGGAAACGATTATCAGACTCTTTGTTACATTCACGTTCTCGGTATAGGTACCGGCATCTACCGTGATGGTGTTTTCATCTACAGTATCAGCCGCATCGATTGCCGCCTGAATGGTGGCAAAGTTCTTGCCGGTGTTTGTATTATGTACAGGTAAACTCACCACCTCATCCACACCCATATCTACTGTCCCGCTAATGATACGCGGGTCACCTTCGAAGTCGGTGGTTATCCCGGCCGGTATTGCGGCATTACTGCCCACATTAATACAGGGAGAGCCGGTCTGCAAATGATAATCACCGGTACCGACGTTGACAAACAAGGGGTTCTGTGAGATGTCATGTGCGCCAGCTGATGCTAAATCACCGTAGTTATCAGGGGTATTGTTCCAAAAATCATTATAGTCCATTATGGGTGAACCTTCATCAACTGAGATTCCTCCACCACATAGAGTGGCAGAGTTACTGAAAAAAATGCAGTTGGTGACTACCGGCGAGGAGGAGAAAACGCCTATCCCCCCACCGATCTGGCCGGCCGAGTTGCTGGAGAAGGTACAGTTGGTCACCATTGTCGAGGATAATTGATCGTATATTCCCCCGCCGTGATAAACCACCGAGTTACCGGAAAATGTACAGTTAGTCACTATCGGCGAGGAGTTACCGTTGTACATTCCACCGCCATCATCACCTGTGTTGCTAGTGAAGTTACAGTTGGTAACCGCCGGTGACGAGGAAGCATTGCTCATGCCACCACCACCCTGACCAACCGAGTTGCAAGAGAAAGTACAGTTTGTCACCACCGGCGAGGAATTAGCAATATTTTCCATCCCGCCACCGTCCAGACCAGCCGAGTTACCGGAAAAGTTACAGTTGGTGACCGTCGGCGAGGAATCGACGATATTGTACATCCCACCGCCTGATTGACCAGATGTGTTGCCGGAGAAGGTACAGTTGGTCACCGCCGGCGAGGACCTTTCATTGTAAATGCCACCACCTACCTCTGCCGAGTTGCCAGAAAAGATGCAGTTGGTGACTACCGGCGAGGAGGCTACATTGTACATTCCACCGCCGTTATTAATAGCCGAGTTATTGGAGAAGGTACAGTTGGTAACCGTCGGCGAGGAGGATGCACTGTACATGCCACCACCTACCTCTGCCGAGTTGCCGGAAAAGATGCAGTTGGTGACCGTCGGCGAGCATTCATTGTAAATCCCGCCGCCAACTGGAGCGAAACTTTCATCCAACGCATATCCCGAGCCGTTGGTCAGTGTAAATCCATCTAACACCGCACTATTGGTTCCCCCTGAGGTAAATTTGACACAACTTCCGGACTGGTTTCCGTCAATAGTGGTAACTCCGGCTCCGCTTATACTTCTGAGAGTGATATTTTTCCCCTTGAAATCGATATTTTCAGTATAGGTACCGGCATCTACGGTGACGATATGTCCGTTTAATGTCTCCGCATCATCGATTGCCGCCTGAATGGTGGCAAAGTTTTTGCCCGTGGTGATATTGTGGACAGGCCTCTGTATCACATATTCTGTGCCCACAGTAGCATTTGGTTCCGGTAAAGCGAAATTGCGGATACGGAAATCATCCCACGTTGACGTCGCCGCACCCCCGGCCCATCCGTCCCCTGTTCTAATGCCAGCGAACATATTCATTGCACCCAGAGTGGAATCAGAGTAATCCCATTTCAAAACTCCATCGACATAGGATTGAAAAACATTGCCGGCTTTAGCCAGTGTTAACGTTTTTCCGGTGCCGTCTATAGAATTATCGTAGCCGACTTCGGTAGCGTTTGTTCCAAAACCTAGATAGCTGAAATAGGTTTGATATCCTCTGGAGTAACCAAATTCCATAAGCATACTCGTCGTATTCCAAGTACTCGCCACGGTCTGACTCGGAGTGAGTTTTAGGTGAAAGCATTGCCATGCCGCGAAATCATTGCCTTTAGGTGCAATATCAACCAATTTTACATCTAAAGCCAGGTTAGTGAGTTGAATACCGTTTTTAGTTAAGGAATATTCCTCGTCCCGATCATGTCGCGGAATGCTGTAATCTACAAGTTGACCGTTATTTATGCTAATACCTCGCTCACCATCTTGCCAAACGCGGGTATAGTTGTACTGATCTAGTTTATTCGTGGAATAATCATCAAAGAAAATGAAGGTGTTTTCTCCATTAGAAAGGGTAGAAACGGTTGAATTACCGTAATACATGTAGATAGTAGCACCAGCCACAGGGATGAAAGGTATTTTCACCCATTCGGTAGCTGAGGTGGAAGCGGAATATGATTCTGTCCAGTAGGATAACAACGTATTCCCATCAGCATCGGTAAAGCGGATATCCGAGAAATCATTTTTCATCTTGTCGCTAACGTAGGTAACCGGTATTTTTACCTGATAATCAGTTTGTTCAGTAGTTGAACCGGTCACAGTTATTGCTTTGCGGTACGGCCAACCGGTTAACCAGTTAGCTCCGCTTGTGTCTCCCAGCGCAAACTCGCCAAAATCAGTTATCCCGCTCACTTTCAGATGAGTAGCATCTACGACAGTCTGGTCAGGATAAATCGCCCACGCTTGACCGGTGTTTTCCCTCTGGAGGATTTTCAGATTGGTCGCTGCCGGTATTCCGTTGAGTCCGGCCAGGTTGAAAGTTACATCGATATTGATAGAACCCAGAACCGTTGACAGTTCCCAGTAACAGTTAGGTAGCACCTGCTGTATGCCTGCAGGAGCCGCACCGCCGGGATTAGCGAAGATTTGATTGGCGAAGAACAGATTCTGGTCGTTATTAAACCCGCCGTTGACGAAAGAATTCACGCTCAATTCAATATTTGTGTTGGGAATAGGTAAAACACCCACCTGCACGACAGGTACCTGATTTATCGCCTGTACATTAGGCGCGCCGGTTACGGTCAGATGATTCGTGAAATAGCCCCAGTAATCCTGAACGACAGGGCTGAAAGAACCGAAGGTAAACTCCACCTGCCCGTTGCCGTTATCAAATTCGTCCACCCAGTCAGGGTCACTGTTAACCTGGTCAATAGTCCCCCACCCTGAACCGGTGATACCGCTGTTATTCCCGGCAGGGGCAGTCCAGCTCACATCCATCGTAATACGGCTATTCGTAACAATGAGCTTGGGTTCGCCGCCTACGCTAATAGTCGCGGTACCCCCGGTATAATTGCGGCGGTCGTAGCTCATCCCCGCTTGCAACCAGTTTATTTTCTGAACACCGGCAAGACTATAATTACTAAACTCAAGAGTAACCCCGGCTTCGCCGTTTTGAACAGTAGTATTTTCCGCAGTGCAGGTGCCAAAGCTGGCATGTCCTGAACCACCCGACAGATAAGTGCCGTCGCCAACCCCGGTTTCATTCCAGATGATATTGGTGTAGGCATATACACCTTTGTCAGGGTTCATATTATGAATATATGGGGTATCATCAAAGTAATCATACAACCAGGGACCGAATCCCGTGGTATCGATGCCGCAATCAAATTCAATAGATGCTGCCACGTTCTTAAAAACGCCTTTCATTCCCTCGTCTATCACAGGAACAGCGTATGCCCCTGCCACCGGCAGGAGTCCTGAGATTAGCGTCGCTAAAATAGTGAAAATAGTGAATAACTTGATTATTTTCATACAGACCTCCTGCAAAAAGTTCACAAATTAAGAAGGGGTTGTGCCTTTTTAGCACAACCCCATTAAAGCTTGAATCAAATTCATTTATCCTTCATCGAGGGAATTCAGAGAATATGGTACTCTTACCAAATTGCCGTGTCAATGCCTGTTTACACGATAGACTAAGCAAATGGGCTTAGTCTTCGCAGATAAATTTACACATGCCGTTTGAGCCACGTTTCCATATCTGAAAAAACCTTTTGGCGTTCCGGGTCGTTGAAGATTTCATGGTAGAAATCTTCATATACATTCAGCGTCTTGTCTTTTGACTGGACCAGTTCATACAGCATCTTACTGCTTGCCGGGTCAGACAAACGGTCGATGGCGCCATGCATGATCAATATCGGCAATGATATTTGAGGTATTTGTTTTGGGAGCTTTTCTATAATCCTGAGAAGCTCAGCACCGAGCCTGGCGCTGACTTTACCACGGTACACCAGCGGGTCATTAACATAAGCATCGACCACCGCTTTATCACGGCTGATTGCGGAAGCATCCAGAACAGCAACACCCATTTTGGGCAGAAAAACAGATAATACCTTTGCCATCAGTTTGTCCAAATTACTGATACTGGCGCCGGCTTTCAGCGTCGCTCCAGATAAAATAAGCCCATCCAGTTCATTTTGGTACTTGATAGCATAAGCAATGGCAATAGCGCTACCCATACTATGCCCCACCATAAAGACTCTGGTGCTTTTGTGCTCATTACACACCATATCACAAAAAGTCTTCAGGTCATCGATATAGCAGGAGAATCGCTCGACATAGCCACGCGTACCTTCCGATTTACCGTGTCCGCGCAGGTCGAATGAGCAGACGGCATAGCCTCTGGGCACAAGGTAATTCACCAGGTTGGCATAGCGCCCGCTGTGCTCTGCCAGTCCATGAACCACTACCAAAACTGCAATTGGAATACCATCCGGTACCCATGACTGATAGTAGAGATTGAGATTCTTGCATCCGGGGAATTTACCTTCAGTGTGTTGCATACTTCGCCTCCATTATGTCAAATAATGCCAAGAGGTTGAGTGTGCCATGAGCCGGAAAGATGTTTTAATTACCCGACCCAGTTCTTCATTATCCGCTTTGTGCTATACTTTAGCAGTTATTTCGGAAAGTATCAACCTGTTTCAGGATAAAATTAATGAGTATGATAACTCCATTCGTTCTGATATAGTTAGCATTGTTGGGAGAATAATCATATGGAAGAAATTGTCAGCAAAATCAAAAACTTCGGCGGCAGGGTCAGGGAAAACGTGGAGAAGGTCATCGTCGGCAAAGGCGATGTAGTTGAGCTGGCGATTGTGGCTATTTTATGTGAAGGGCATATCCTCATCGAAGACATCCCCGGCATCGGCAAAACGATGCTCGCTAAATCCATTGCCCGTTCACTGGGTTGCACATTCCGACGTATCCAGTGTACCCCCGACCTTCTACCATCGGATATTACCGGCACCTATATTTTCAACCAGAAGACCACTGACTTCGAGTTCCGGCCGGGTCCGATAATGGCGCAAATCGTACTGACCGATGAAATCAACCGTGCCACACCAAGAACTCAATCTGCGCTACTGGAAGCCATGCAAGAACGACAGGTGACGGCTGAAGGTGAAACCAAACCCCTGCCACGTCCCTTTATGGTACTGGCAACGCAAAATCCCATTGAATTAGAGGGAACATTTCCTTTACCCGAAGCCCAGCTCGACCGTTTTCTCATCAAACTAAAGATTGGCTATCCCACTGCACAGGATGACCGCCTGATTCTTGCCCGCTTCCGTCAGGATGACCCTCTGGACGAGCTAACACCGGTGGTATCCGCTGAAGAGCTTTTACAGATGCAAGCGGCTTGCCGGAAAATGCATGTCTCCGCAGATGTGGAGGACTATATCATCCGCCTTATTCACGCTACCCGAAAACATCCTTCCGTCCAGCTCGGCGCCAGTCCGCGTGCAATGCTTGCCCTCTACCATGCTTCGCAGGTTATGGCAGCGCTGAGAGGTAGAGCGTTTGTTATTCCCGATGATGTGAAATACCTTGCCGGTTTCACACTGGCGCACCGCATCATTCCGAAAGCAGAAAGCTCTCTGAGAGGCAACAGTGCCGAAGAGGCTCTCCGTGAAATAATTGAATCCGTGCCGGTGCCTGTCGAAAACGAAAATGAGCGCAAATAGGAACGAAATATGCTCGGTGCATTCTGGTTATTCACCACCATACTGCTTGTGGTTCTCAGCCTGATTTTACGTCAGGTGCCTCTTTTTCTGGTTGCGGTATTAGTCTTTATCGCTGGAGGCGTTGCCAGACTCTGGGACCGTTACTCTCTCAATCGCGTTGAATATCACCGCCGCCTAAGCTCCAACCACGTCTTCTTCGGGGAAGAAGTACAGCTTGAAATAGAGATTTCCAATCGGAAACCTTTGCCGCTACCATGGCTTCAGGTAGAGGATGAAATTCCAAAGGAAACAATTGCCCTCAAGGGCAAGATTTCGCCATCTTATTCGACTACACACAATCTGCTCAGCAACCTTTTCTCCGTCAGTTGGTACCATAAGATAAAGCGGCGTTACCCACTGCATTGTCTGCATCGCGGCTATTTCAGCTTTGGACCGGCAAGAATCAGCAGCGGCGATATCTTTGGTTTTTTCACACGGCAAAAGGAAATTGAATCATTAGACTACTTGATGGTTTACCCGAAGATAGTGCCTCTGGAAAAGTTGGTGATTCCCTCCAAACAACCGCTCGGCTCTATCCGCACCAGAAACCATATTTTTCAGGACCCTATTCTGACTTCAGGCGTCAGGGAGTATAATTTCGGGGACAGTTTAAAGCGAATTCACTGGAAAAGCACCGCCCGCAGCGGCCAACTACAGACCAAAATCTTTGAACCGACGACCACTATCGATATGGGTATTTTTCTGGATGTCCGCACTGTAAAACCACCTTTTTGGGGCGTTGTCTCCGAACTTCTGGAACTGGCAATTGTTACCTCTGCCTCAGTAGCGAATTACGCACTCGCTGAGGGATACCGTGTCGGTTTGTATGTCAACCAAAACAAGCCGGATTCGGCAAACCTCATCCGCATACCGCCCAGCCAGCATACCGAACAACTGAAACACATTCTGGAAGCGCTGGCGCCCATACAACCGATAGAGGCAATACCAATGGGCAGAATGGTAGTAAACGAAAGCAGAAACCTGCCGTGGGGCAGCACGCTGGTAGTTATCACGGCTATGCCCACCGAAGCACTCCTTTCAGCTCTTTTTCAGATGAAGAGAGTAGGACGTAAGGTAGCCTTGATTGTAATCGGAGGCAAAGAACCAATTAGCAGTAACGGGTTGACGACCTATCAAGTTCCTGCCGATGTAATGTGGGATAAGATAGAAACAGTCAAGCTGGTAGCAAAATAATGACAATATTTCTCTCCAGGTTAGCTAAGATAGACTGGATAGCCGATATCCTGTCTCCATTAACAGTGATGCTGATGGAAGCGCTTGTCGTCTATCCGTGGCTGGTTTTTCTGGGGAAATGGCCTGCGCTCACAGTCCAGCGCACGCCTCTGAGTCTATTGGCTCTCATCTGTCTTTTCGCGATTTCTTATATCACCACAAAATTTTTCCTGAGCCGGAAATGGTCTCTGCGGTGGATTCAAATGAGCATCATCGCTTGCGGCTTGGTGACAATTTTTATCGTTCTGCGTATTGAATACGGCTCAGGGTTCGGGTTACTGAGCAGTCAATGGTTTACAGCTTATGGTCAGGCACTCCTCGATAGCTTTTCTCATCCGCACCCGTTCGTGTTCGCTTTGCCTGTCGGACTTTACCTCTGGTGGCGTGGCATCAGTCTGAGTCGTTCGTTGCTCTATTTCGCTAATATCTATACCTCTTTCCTGATTGGACTTGGCACGTTATCTTTCTTAGTGATTCTCTGGGGCATAACATTCAGGAATGAACCTGTCCGGAATCTGGCATCCGATATCGGGATTTATGTCGCCGGGTTCTTCTTCTTCGGGCTGATATCGCTTGCACTATCAAATTTACGCATTATACAGGAACGGATGAAAGCCAAAGGAGAGCTTTCAAAAACATTCGGCCGCCGCTGGCTTTTGATTATCAGTGGCGTCATCGGCGGCATCGTCCTTGTCAGTATCGGCTTTGCCAGCATTTTCTCCACCCAATTCATCTCCACGCTGGGAAGAATCCTGAATTCAGTCTCCGATGTGCTTTATAAAATTGTGTATTACCTGCTGCTCCCACTTGGCTATTTGGCTCAGTGGTTATACTATCTCGGGAAACTCCTCATAAACTGGTTCAGGGGCGGACAAGAGATGGAACCCTTTGAAATAGCGGACATGACGAATCCGGAAAACTTGTCGGAAGCTACGAAAGGAGCCATTTCACCTGAGGTCATACAGACATTGAAATGGAGTGTTCTGGCGCTGGTATTAATAGTAGCGGTATTTCTGATTACCCGGACAATCAAGCGCGGTCGCTCAAGAGTTAAAGAGGAAATTGACGAAGAGCAGGAATCACTCTGGAGTTGGGATGGATTCAAATCTGATTTGAAAATCTTCCTGGACATGTTGTTCGGGCGCTTCAAGCGAAAACAGAAGCCGGTTTCAGTAAGTCCTTCACTGAGATGGCAAACCGATGAGGATAAACAGCGTAGATTAAGTATCCGAGAAATATACCAGCATCTGCTATGGCAGGCAAATCGGCTGAGAATACCCCGTGAAAGTTATGAGACGCCGTATGAATACGCCCAAAGAATGGGGCGCGCCGTGCCGGATGGAAAAGAGCCGCTGAACGAACTTACCCACTTATACATCGATGTCCGTTATGGAGAGCATCCGGTTGAAGAGGAGAAAATAGACGCCGCCAATAACCTCTGGCACAGACTGCACGATGTTCTAAAAAGATTCGAAGGCAACTAAGCATTCTAAAAACCGCCTCGCCCTTGATTGAAAAGGTCGATAAGGGTAAAAACTCAAATCATCACAACTGACTTCCGCACAAGAAGATTAGTGCTTTTGTATTACAAAACTACTCAATTCTTTGTAATCGGGGGCGCGGAAAATAAGCTCGGCGGTTGAATCATCAATCTTGACGTCAACGAAGGCATAATCCTTAGCAGAATACCAGACACTCGCCGGAGATACATATTGCCGTTCCGAATCATGCTCGGCGGCAAAAGCACCGCAGATAGCATAAGTCACACCATTCTTCCTCAGCAGTTCCAGTTGATGAGCATGCCCGGAAAACACGATGTCCACACCATATTTTTCAAAAAGAGGAGTTAACTTTGAAATCGTCTCCGGGTTATCATACCACTGCCAGCCATTATCATATGACCCGGAAGCATAGTAAAAACCATGCCCCATCACAATCGTCCAGTCATCCTGTGGAATGCTTGCCAGTTGCTTCTCCAGCCAGGCATCTTGCGCAGAGGTATAACATTCCGCACTCCACTCAAGGTCAATCACAAGGAAATGGACTTTGCCGACATCGATACGCTGGTAAAGCCGTGTGCCATCCTGAAGCGGCATCCCCGCAGGAGAACAGTACGCCTCATAACGTTTCAGACCACCTAAAATGGTCTCGTGATTTCCTAATGCATACTTAATGGGAATAACAGACGTGACAGATGATATAGATTGAAGCGCTTCCTGCCAGTGACTGTCTTTGAATCCATACTCAACAAGGTCGCCTGAAGAAAACAGCAGTCTGAAATTATTTGCCGGATCGGCAATGTACTGAAGCATCTTGTCTGAAAGGTCGCTTCGCCTCGTTGCATCTCCAAAGTGAGCATCGCTGAAAACGGCAAATCGCATAGATTGCCCATTAATCGGTGGGGTCGTGAAATAATATTTTGCGCCGTCATTTACCTGATACCAGTAAGCAGTATCAGGCTGTAAATCACTCAGCATAAAAACATGTTGTTTGACGGATTTTTCATCGCTCAATACCTTGCTGGAACTGTCTGTCCCCCAATAGACAATGTTGCTGGTCGGTTCTTCAGTATTGAAAACAATCGCTATATCCGGCACGCCATTCAAACTGTTGCCCTCTGTAATAAGTAATTGCGGGGATTCACCGGCAACGAAAGGACCGGGGTTAACACCTACATAAGCAAAAGCAACGAGTGGAATAATGATGCCAGCTAAAGTAAAAACACGCACAAAGAAAGTTAAAATATTTGTGCTCCGGGCGGGTCTTTTTACATGCAACCATCTTTCAAAGACAGCCAGCCCGAGCAAGGCAATCCCAAAAGCACCTACTCCCGTGAATACCATCCGGTAGAAGCCGTTCACACGGTAAAGACCGATTGTGCCGTGCTGACTGAAAGCCCAGCCTAAAAAGCCGAATATCAGAGCCGTGGCAAGCACAGCCAGCCAGAAATAAATACCCTTTTTCATCTTCGAACCCCGAGCGATTATTACTTAACTTCAGGATAAAGCGGCGAGCCGGCTTTCATAAATCGATTCATATGGCGTAAACTGGCAACCAGTTTATTACTTGCCTTCTCATATAACTTGGAATCGAACCAGTAGTACTCGGTCTTACTGGTAGCGCCTACCGCAATAATCTTTCCGGTAGCTCTATAAGCAACATCAGTTTTCACCGGGCCGTCAATAAAATTGATCTCGGTACCGCCAAAGAACCCGGTTCCCTTCGTTTGAAATGGAACTGCCACCTGCATAAAATCCAGGATACGGCTTAGTGACACAATCGGCGGTCCCCACGGAGATTTTTTCGAATACCAGCCGATTGAATCCTCAAGGAACGACACCCACTTCTGCGCTGCCGTCGAATCCATTTCATCATCGCGAGGCGTCATTTCATAACCGACTTTTAAGCCTTTTAGAATTCGCAGTTCTTCTTGCGGACTGCTTTCTATTTCCATAGCCTGTATGTAAGTTTTTTCCCGGGGGTTGCCCATAGACACCGTGCCTTTCACTACACTATGTCCATCCTTTGACTCAGCCCATGCTTCTACCTGCGCGTCCTTCGCTCCTTCTGGCGGGATTTTGATAGCGGCTCTGACTTCCTCTCCCTCCAATAGCGCGTATGTGTAGAATATACTAAGGGAGCCGGTTTCAAAACACTTCTGCCCGAATGCCTTTACCAATAGAGGAGCGAACAGGTCGAGATGCTGTATTCCGGCAACGACTCCGCCCCGCATTCCTACTTTCTTTCCCATCTCGTCATCGTGGATAGTGGTATCAAGCAACATTGATTTATCGATGTGAGGATTTAGAAGATTATTTTGGTTTTTAAACAGCGCCCTCAGGGCAGGACGAGACTTTGGAGTAAAGTCATTGATTGCCTTACGCCATGGTCCATACATATTCCCATCTTTGATTGTAATATCATCGGACATTATGCCAGACCTCCTCTCAAAATAGTGCCTATTCACAAAATATTACTAGAGTTAAGTGTGGGTGTCAATTTTGAAGGAATACTTTGCTATAGTAAACTATGTCAAACTATCTTGACAAATATAACTTATAGGTTATATGATTGATGACGAAGAGAAGGAAGATGATAAAAGATAGAAAAATACTCTATTACACATCATCCGATGGAGAACAAGTCGTTAAGAACGAAATCGGCAAACTTGAAAAAAGAGACATCTCCAAGGTATTGAAGCTCATTTCCCATCTGGAGATGTACGGAGAATATCTGAGAGGCGATGATGCAAGACATATTAAAGGGAAAATATGGGAACTGAGACCGGATAGAATCAGGTGTCTTTATTTCACCTATGTAAAAAACACGTTTGTGTTGTTGAGAGTCTTTATGAAGAAAACACAAAAGACCCCAGAAAATGAAATTAAAATCGCTGAAAGAAGAATGAAGGATTATCTAAACAGGTTTCCTAAAGAATCAGGTTAGCACAAATTTCATTAATGTAATTGGAGATAAAAACATGACAAAACAACAGAAATTCGTTCTTCAAACCCACGAAGACGTACTGAATTATTTCTTGAAAGACCCTGAAATTAAGAAAGCTTATGATGACCTGGAACCAGAGTATCAGGTTAAACGCGCCTTGATTGAATTACGCATAAAAAACGAACAGACCCAGAAAAAGCTGGCAGACAAACTGAACACCAAGCAGGCATACATCTCCAGGGTGGAAAGAGGCAGTGTCTCCCCGACTGTTACCTACATTGCTAAAATGGCGGATGCCCTGAATGCCGATGCTGAAATTATCTTTAGACCGCGTGGCTCAAAAGACATCATCAAAGCCGTGCTGGTAAAAGAGAAGAAGCGCAAGTACAAGGCAAAGTAAAATGCTAAATGTATCGTCGTCGCTTATTGAAAATTTTAGGGAATCCTGCCTGCATTTGGAACTACACGATATTAGTGATGCGTTATCGCAGGGAGACAGGAGAGAAAAACAGTTCATTTTTACTGTGAAACAAAAATTTGAGGATATCTGCAGTCAAAATGGTATGGAGGTTACGGTCAGTGATCCATTCAAGACTGTACCCTTCAATAAGCCAACTGGTGGTTCACCTTGGCAAATTGACTTAGTTATTGAGCATCTTGGACAAAAAATCGCATGCGAAGGCAAATTTAAGGCTCAAAGAGATGTTGCTCATCCAAATAATAGAGGGCGGGTATATAATGACCTTTACAAATGCGAAATTTATATGCGCTCAGGAGAATATCAGAAAGCTCTATTTTTCTGGCTTACAGATGACATTTCTTACCTTAAACCAAGAAGTATTGAAAAATATAGCACGCACCAAGACGTCAAATACCTTAAAGGTACAATTTTACCTGAATGGAGGGAAAGTATAGTGACACCCTTTCTTCTCCAGAACAACTACGAATTCAAATGGAAGCATTTTATTCAAGGCTGGTATCTGACAGGATTCATAATAGAGAATAATGGATCTCTCCCCCTATTTTGAATTTGAATACCTCTCCCTGAGCTTGGGCTTTTCTATCTTTCCGGTGGGGTTACGGGAGACTTTACCGAAGAAAATCCTGCGCGGGCGCTTAAAGTGCGCCAGGTTTTGAGCGCAGAAATCCAGCACTTCCTGTTCCGCTAGCGTCATCCCCGGCTTGGGGTCGATAATAGCAACGGCAATCTCACCCAGTCTTTCATCAGGTATGCCGATGACTGCCGCATCATAAATATTCTGGTGGCTCTGCAGGACTTCTTCAATTTCTACCGGGAAGATGTTTTCGCCGCCGGTAATGATAATGTCCTTCTTGCGGTCGGTAAGCCAGATAAAACCATCTTCGTCCATCCGGGCGATATCACCGGTATAGAGCCAGCCGTCTTTGAGCGTCTCGGCTGTTTTCTGCGGGTTCTTGTAATATTCCTTCATCACGCCGGCGCCTTTGACGATGATTTCACCGTTTTTACCTTTTAACACATCGTTACCTTTGTCATCCACAATGCGCGCCTGCCAGTCATAACCGGCTTTGCCGATTGCCCCTACTTTGCGCTCGTTTTCTATGCCGAGATGAATACAGCCGGGGCCCGTCGATTCGCTCAGTCCGTAGTTGGTATCATACTGCATCTTCGGGAAATATTGTTTCCAGCGTTTTACCAGACTGGGCGGCACCGGTTGCGCACCGATGTGCATCAGTCGCCACTGCGAAAGGTCATAGTCCTTCAACTTCAATTCGCCCTTGTCCAGCGCCACCAGAATATCCTGTGCCCAGGGCACCAGCAACCAGACGATTGTGCCTCTTTCCTCGTGGACTGCTTCCAGAATATTCTTCGGATTGATTTCTGTAAGAATCGTTGCCCTTCCACCTGCAATCAGGCTTCCGAACCAGTGCATCTTGGCGCCGGTATGATATAAAGGCGGGATAAGGATAAAGTTGTCATCTTTAGTTTGATGATGGTGCTTCTGCTCAAGAACTGCAGCAAACTCCATATTCTTGTGCGTGAGGACAATCGGTTTGGGGTCGCCGGTAGTGCCGGAGGTAAAATACAGACCACAGGTATCTTCCGGAATAATCTTCACAAGCGGTGGCTCGAACGAAGACTTCGCCAGTACTTCCTCATAGGCTTCCATATCATCTGGCACATTTTGCCCGACGAAGATGTATTTCCCGATAGTCGGCAATTGACTGCGGATAGATACTACTCTTTCGGTGAATTCTTCGCTCAGAATCATCATCCCGGCAGACGCAATATCCACACAATATTTAATTTCCTTGCCAGTGAACCTGAAATTTAAGGGTACTGCCCATGCGCCCGTGCGGATGATACCAAAATAAACTACCAGCCAATTGATGGAATTCATCATCAGATGGATGACTTTATCACCCTTTTTTATACCGCGCGTCATCAGCGCATTTGCTACACGGTTGGCGCACTCATCGAACTCGCGCCAGGTGATGCTCTTGCGGATATTTTTGCCGGGATGGAGCTCAACCAGTGCAGTATCATCTGGATACAGGCGGGCATTTTGCGATAGTAAGTCTGATAGCAACATAGAGAAACCCTGACCGTCAATAATTGATTAAAAGACCCCTCATCCGCTACGGTCCTGCCATGTTGGGCAGGAAAGTGGCAATCTGCGGGAAAAATACAAGTATAATAGCCGCCACAATCATTGCGGCAAGGAAGGGGGAAATACCCTTGAAAATAGTCTCCAGCGGCACATCTTTGGCGATTCCTTTAATGACATAGACGTTGATACCTACCGGTGGCGTAATGACACCCATCTCAGTAACCAGCACAATAACGACACCGAACCAGATAGGGTCAAAACCCAGAGCTATGACTACAGGATAGATAATGGGTATGGTCAAAGTAATCAGTGCCAGGGAATCCATAAAGCAACCGCCGATAAGATACATCAAAATGATTATACCCATCACAACCATAGGAGGTAAGGATAAACCACCTATCCAGTTTGCCAGTGAAATCGGTATCTTGGTCACTGCCATGAAATGTCCGAAAACAAAAGCGCCGGCGACAATAACCATCACCTGACAGGTGATTTTCAGTGTATCCTTAATCGCGGCGGTAAAACCGTTCCACGCCAACTTGCGACGCACCAGACCGATAATCAGAGCGCCGGCAGCGCCAATCGCACCTGCCTGCATCGCGCTAAACCACCCGAGAAACAGCCCTGCCATTACCAGTAAAAAGAGCACTACCATCTCTATCACGCCACCAAGTCCTGCTATTTTTTCCTTAATGGTAGTTGGTTGACCGGCGGGAGCTAACCCGGGCTTAATACGAACCACAATGATAACGGCAATGGCAAACAACACTGCCAGCATGGCACCCGGTAACACCCCAGCGATAAACAGTTGGCCGATAGATTGCTCTGTCAGAATACCATAGACGATAAAAATACTGCTGGGAGGGATCAGGATACCCAGACTACCGGCAGCGGCAACACAGCCGGTGGACAGGGCATCATCGTATTTATACCGCCTCATTTCAGGCAAAGCTACTCTACCCATTGCTGCCACAGTGGCAGAGGTAGAGCCGCAAATAGCAGCAAAACCGGCACACCCGGCAATCGTAGAAATTGCCAGACCGCCTTTCATTGAGCCGAACATTTTGTAACTGGCGTCATAGAGACGGCTGCTCATCCCAGAGGAATAAGCTAAAGCACCCATCAACATGAAGAAAGGAATTACAGTAAGGTTATAGTTAGCAAAGGTATCAAAAAAATCACGTGCCAATAAACTGAGACCTGCCGCCGGACTGACCAGATAACAAAATCCAGCCAATCCAACTATCGCCATAGCAAAACCGACCGGCACGCTGATAATAAATAATAATAAAAGGACCCCGATGCCAATTAATCCGATAATTTCGGGGGTCATCTTTTCACCGTCTTCATTATCCAGCGTAATACTTCAAGGAAAAGATACAGGCAAACGGGTAAACATGCCAAAGCCAGGGCATATACGAAAGGATAGAACGGGATGTGCTGAGTCATAGAGACTTCCTTAACCATGCGGAGCTGATTGCCATAAATCACACTATACCAGGCAAGAAGCACAAATAAGCACAAACCCATTAGAGAAACGAGCGTCTCCACCGCATTTTTAAGGCGGGCGGGAAATTTGTTAATAAAAATATCTACCTGGATATGTCCACGCTCGATAAGGGTATAACCCATCGCGAAGGCGACAACAATAACCGCAAGGAAGGAAACGAATTCAGGCGCGCCCGGCACGGGATGGTCGAATATCTTGATACCGATGACATCACTGATAGTCAGCAATAGCATCATCATCACCGCCACGCCACCGACAGCAATTGACCAGCCGCTGACCAATTTCAGCAGACGTTCCAGCCGTTCAATAGCGCCTTTTGGTGTCGGAGGTGCAGCTTGATATTCCCGTGGCGAAAAATCAGGTACTTCCCGTGCCAGTCCAGGGTCGTTTACTTTGTCTCTGCCTTCCAATTAATTACCTCGGATTCCATATAAGTCTTGACTGACTCTGCCGAAGGTGTTTTAGCACTCCAGTATTCTACACGTTCGTTAATATAACTCTCGTACTTGGATGGCGTGAGTCCTGCAGTTGTTTTTTCAGAAATGTATTTGTCAATCATCGGTTTTACAGCGGCAGTGACCCATTTATCAGTTTCGCTCTGTGACAGATTAATGACCTCACGTCCTCCGCCTAGCCCCAGGAAGTAGTCAACTCCACCCGTATCACCGTAATTCCAGGCTTTACCATGTTTCTGAATGAATTCCTTGCTGACAGCGGTAAACACTTTCTGAACACTCGCAGGTAGAGAATTCCACTTGGCTTCGTTCATCACGACAAACATCATACTGGTATTGCCCACGGCAGTACAATTGGTGACGTATTTCACCACTTCAGCCTGTTTGTAAGCTTTTAACGATTCCAGTGTTGAATAATTACCTTCGACAACACCTTTAGACAGTAAATCAGCAGTTTCACCCTGGGTAGCGCCATAACCCTGCGCTCCCAATGACTGTACAATCTGAGTACCGATACCGGTAGCCCGTAAAACCAAACCCTTCAGGTCATCCATTGTCCGTACAGGCATCTTGGTGGTAAAAATGACATACGGTCCGGTAGCATGAAAATACAACGGATGCACATCATTAAGTTCTGCAGGTTTAAACTCATTATAATAATCATTAGCTACCATTGTAGCAACCCAACCGTTCGGATAGCTATGCGGCAGGTCAATCAGTTCACATACAGGGAAACGCCCCGGTGTATAGGAAAATACCGACATCCCGATATCACAAATACCTTGTACTACGCCATCATAGGTCTTGGCGGCAGTAGCTAGTTGCCCGCCGGCATAATAAGTAATATCAACCTTTCCGTTGGTTTGCTTTTCAATCTCCTGAATCCACTGCTCAGCTAGAATTGAATTGTAATGAGTGGGGGGAAAGAAATTGTTGTAGGTAAGTTTGATTACCTCCCCGTTATCAGTAGTTCCACCGTTTGAGCATGCAGGTAGCAAACTAACTGACAGGACAACCACGACAAGTAGAAGTGCCATAAATCGTTTTTTCATTACTATTTCTCCCTACCTTTGTTTCGTGACAAATAAAGAATCCTCCCATGGAGGATTCTTTATTGGCAACTAATTTCACTACACTTCAAAATACTTTAGCACAATATCAACGAATACGTCAAAACTTACCAGGGAGACTCTCTTTGTTTTAGCGCCTGAATCAGATCTGCAATATCAATAGCGGCTAATGTCAGAGTCTGAAAAGTGCCTTTGGCGCTCATGCGGATTGCCAGTTTAGCGATTGCTTCATTATTAGGAGCTTCCAGAATATTGACGAAGTCAAATTGTCCAAGCAGGGCATACTGAACAAGAATTTTCGCGCCCATAAATTCTACTTCTTTATTGAGTTCTTTGAGGCGCTCCGGTTCTTCCTGAATGGATTTCCGCCCGGCATCTGTAAGTGTTGTGAGCATCATATAGACTGGCATAATAACACCCCCCTTTTGTCATTAGTCGTGTGGTTATTATAGCAGGTCTGGGGCATAGAATCATTAACTTTTTTCAAGTATTATTGCTAGCCTCATCCCCTGGCCCCTTCTCCCGGAGGAGAAGGAGATATAAAAAGAGGGGGTTTTAGACCCCCTCTTAAGCTCCCTAATTAGTATCAAATCTTAAATCGAATCAGCCACCAGTTCGACGATTTCTTTTACTTCCAGAACACTGCCCTTATCCATTGAGAGGACACTATCCTCAAAGTTAGCCATGCAGTAAGGACAAGCCACTGCCAGGGTATTGGCGCCGGCATCGATTGCCTGCTGGACACGGAGGTCAGAGAAACGTTCGCCTCTCTTGGTCTCTGCCCAGATTCTGCCGCCACCACCGCCGCAGCACAGTCCGTTCTCACGGTTATTCAGCATTTCCACCAGTTCCAACCCGGGGATACTCTTTAGCGCATTGCGCGGCTCGTCATAAACACTGTTGTGTCTGCCGAGATAGCAGGAATCATGCAGTGTAACCTTCTTCTTGAATTCCTTGGATGGTTTAATCTTTCCTTCTTTAATCAATTCCATAACGAATTGAGACGAGTGTACTACTTCAAAGTTTGCGCCAAGCTCAGGATATTCGTTCTTCAACGTGTGGTAACAGTGCGGGGAAGAAACCACGATTTTGGTAACTCCAGCTTTATTAAAAGCATCGGCATTAGTCTTGACGAGTGTTTTGAACAACTCTTCATTCCCGGTTTTCCGTATGCTCTCTCCGCAACAGTTCTGTTCATTGCCGAGAATACCGAAATTAATACCTGCTTTCTGCATGATTTTAGCAGTTGCTTTGGCAACACGCGTTAATTTGGGATCATAAGAATTGAAACAACAAGCGAAATAAAGGACATCCATCCCTTTGGTGAATGTCTTGATGCCCATTTCTTTTGTCCAATCGGTACGCTTCTCTTTGGCCTCACCCTGCGGATTCCCCATGCTGGAGATATTCTTGGCAGTCATACGCACTGAATCAGGGACGCCGCCGATGCCCATCTCCACAATAGCGCGGCGGAAGGATTTCCACACGTCGATGATGCCCACGCCGCGAGGACAGCGGTCGACACACCACTTACAGGTGACACACAACCACATATCCTCACTCTCGAAGTCGGGCAAACCCAGCTGTGCCTGATGCATAGTTTTACGTACCATAAAACTTCTAACCAGGTTCCAGGGGCAGGTCGCCGTGCAGGTGCCGCACTGGTAACAGAGCTTGCAGATTTCGCCGCCTTCTTCTTTAATGATATCTATTGCGTCCTGATACGGTGCTAATGCTTGCATTGTAACTTTCCTCCAAAAACCGCAGTTTTGTACTCAGGCTGTATTCAACAGACTGATGTATTGTTCCTCTTATATACTCTGACCCATTAAATCAATCCTTGCGCCTTTAAAATTCCTATCGGGCTATTGATGTGTCTTTTCAGCCAGACATCGTAGTCTTTCTTCTCGGCACCGAGCGCCAGACCGAGCAACTCGCTGAAGTGCAAAATCGGAACTTTGGTGTCTGTCTGACGGGTATCCAGATTTGCCATGCAGAGCGGACATGCCGTCACAATCCCAACAGCACCGGCATCGGTCGCCGCCTGGCAGATGTCACCGGTGAGTTTCCTGACGACATCCATCCGTGCCAGTAGCAGGCTACCACCGCAGCACTCCACTTTATGGGTATATTCCACCGGTTCCGCACCAAGAGCACTGAGGAGATTATCCAGCATCTGCGGGTTTTCAGGGTCATCGAACTTGGTAATCTCCGGAGGCCTCACCAGGTAGCAACCGTAGTAGGCGGCAAGTTTCAAACCTTTCAACGGCTTTTTGACCCGCTTTTTGATTTCTTCCAGCCCGACTTCATTGGCGAAGATATCTACCAGATGTTTGACTTCGACATTACCCGAATAAGGCATACCGATGAGATTTTCAATCTTTTTACGCAATTCCCCATTGGCTTTAAGGTCATGATTGGTCTGCTTGAACCTGAGGAAACAGGCAGCGCAGGCAACTGCCATATTCAGTTTGGCTTTTTCCGCAATTGCCAGGTTACGTGCCGGTAAAGCCAGTGAAAGTTCATAATTGGTGCAGTGCCCTGACGAAGCACCGCAACAATTCCAGTCCTCCAGTTCCACCAGTTCCACACCCAGCAATTTTGCCACGACTTCAATGGACATATTGTATTCTTTCGCTGTAGCTTCCAGCGAACATCCGGGGTAATAGCCGTACTTTATTGTTTTTCCCATATTTTTCAACCTGTCTTCTTCGATAATTCGAAGATGCGTTTGATTTCGGCTTTGCCTTTAATATGCGGGGGCAATATCGCCAGCTTGCCTCGAATGAACATATTGATACCCAGCTTGACAAGCCCGGGCAACTCCTTGATTTTAAAAAGGTCGCCGCTCTTAACCATGTAGAACATAATTAAACCAAGTTCATAGGTCTTGCCGCCAAATTTGACCATCGATAAGAAGGTATTATGGAACAATGGCAAATGGGTGGAGCCCTTACGTTTTTCTTTGAGTGCTATCTCTCTCAGCATATCCATCACGAGCACGATTTCAACACCGTTAGGACAGCGGGTGGCGCAGGTCTCGCAACTCAGGCATATCCAGAAGGTATTGCTGTCCAGTACCTTGTCCTTCAAGCCAAGCTGTACCATCCTGAGTAATTGATGCGGCGGGTAGTCCATCTGGTAAGCGCCCGGACACCCGGAGCTACAAGCGACACACTGGTAGCACCGCTCCAGATGAGCGTGGCTCTTTTCCATCATTTCTTTAGCGAAGGACGGGTCGCATTTTTCTTTTCCTTTCTCTGTAACCAGTTGAGTCGTCATTTTTCTCCTATCCGCTCAAATTCCTTCTCTTTGAAAGCAGTAGCGGGCAGAGGCTCTTCTACATTGCGTCCCGGCACATAACCGAACAGTTGCTGGGTTTCACTGCCAATCAACTGGAAGATTTTGAGCAACGGAATATCGTTAGGGCAGGCTTCTTCACAAGCGCCGCAACCCACGCAGGAATTACCCATATGGTTCATTCTGGTCAGATGGAAGAGCAGCGTATCGGAGGGTAATCTGAGAGCGCCCTTCTTGTCTGCCTGACTGAGGTATCGCTCCGATTCCAAATCGAAGGTCGGGGAGATGAAGAAGCACTCACGGCAATAACATACCGGACAAGCCTGCCGGCAGTTCTGGCACTTGATACACTGGGCAAATACTTTCGTGAGCTTCTCTACGCCACCGATTTCCTGTTTTGTCTTCTCAAAGAACTTCTTGCGGCGTTCTTTCACATCGGGAACGAATTTGGCGATTGCCGCCTGGCGTTTCTGCGCCGCTTCACTATCGGTCTCCAGCGTCATTCCGGCTTTGCCTATAATTTCTTCACCCTTAGCTGAATCTGCCTGAATAAGAATCTGTTTGCTTGGGTCGAGCCCCAACGCCCCAATCGTAATATCGGCAGTCAGAGGATAAGGATATTCACACATCTGGCAACCGGTTCTCAAATTTGTGTCTTCCACCCACTTGAAACCGGCTTTCATAAAATCGTCGGATTTCTTTTCGGCGGCAAACTTGGGGTAATTGTTCACTGCATAAGCACCGGCACAATCAATGCCGATAAGCAGGAGTTTGTCCAGTTGAATCTGCTTTAGTTTTACCAGTTCGATAAAGGCTCTCATCTCACAGGGGCGAATAACCACCGCGGTCTTCCGGTTGACCGGCGACAGACGGGTTATCGACTGAACCAGACGAGCGGCATTCACCGGCATCACCGGAGCGAAAACATCTGCCTTATCCAGATAGGCAGGATTGGT
>JAQTPO010000121.1 GCA_028712845.1 Dehalococcoidales bacterium
GTAGGGCAGGGGGAAAGAATTTCCACGAGAGAATAACCCAGCCCGTCAATCTGTGTCTGGAAGGCTTTGCGGATGGCTTTTTTCGTACGCTGTATATGCGCCGGTGTATTCACTGCCGTGCGTTCGATATAAACGGAGCCTTTAAGCAGAGCGACGATTTCGCTCATTTTTATTGGATAACCTTCCAGTTGGGTGTCTCGTCCAAAAGGAGTCGTGGTGGTGTTCATACCTGTCAGGGTGGTTGGTGCCATCTGACCGCCGGTCATGCCGTAAACCGCATTATTGATAAAAATAGCGGTAATTTTCTCTCCTCGATTGGCGGCGTGAATGGTCTCTGTCGTCCCGATTGCTGCTAAGTCTCCATCCCCTTGATAGGTGAAGACAATCGCTTCCGGGCAGGCTCTTTTTAGCCCGGTTGCTACCGCGGCGCCTCTGCCGTGCGCCGATTCTGCCATATCCACATCGAAATAATGATAAGCAAAGACGGAACATCCCGGCGGCGGAATCCCGATAGTTCTATCCTGAATGTTCAGCTCATCGATTACCTCACAGATTAGCCTGTGAATGATGGAATGACCGCATCCCGGACAGTAATGAAATGCTCTTCTTTTTAATGATTTAGGATAGGAATATACTTTCTTCATTTGCTGGTGTCCAGTCCGTTTTGATAATAAAGTCGGGAAATTACACGTAAAATCTCGCTTGGCGTTGAAATGACTCCACCCGGCCTACCGTAAAACGAGATTTCAGCTTTATCCCCCAGCGATAGCTGCACGTCTTCTACCATCTGCCCCATATTCATTTCGAAAACGAGGAAGTTCCTTGTTTGTTTAGCTAATTCCTGAAGCTTTTCAGATGGGAATGGCCAGAGGGTAGTGGGACGAAGCAAGCCCACTTTCAAACCGTTAGCGCGTGCGTTCTTGATGGCGCCCTTGGCGATGCGGGCGGCGATGCCAAAAGCCACGACGATTAATTTGGCATCATCTACCTGATATGCTTCGAAGGTAGTTTCTTCTTTCTTAATCAACTGATACCGGCGGAACAAGCTCCAGTTTATTTCCTCGAGTTCCGCAGGATTCGAGGTAAATGTTTTAATAATCTGACTGGGTCTGCCTTTGGCGCCTCTCAGGGCACGGCTTCTTACCGGCAGGACTTTCGGGGTTTCGTGTTTGAATTCTACCGGCTCTGCCATTTGTCCAATCATGCCGTCACCGAGAATGATGACAGGGATGAGATATTTATCGGAAAGTTCAAAGGCACGGTGGGTGTAGTCAGCCAACTCCTGTACCGATGACGGCGCAAGCACGATGGTGCGATAGTCGCCATGACCGCCGCCACGAGTCGATTGGAAATAATCTGATTGTGCGGCGGAAATACTGCCCAGTCCGGGACCGCCACGGGACATATTGACAATAACCGCGGGCAGTTCGCAAGCCGCCAGATACGAGATACCTTCTTGCTTCAGACTTATGCCGGGGCTGGATGAAGAAGTCATCGCTCTGACACCGGCCACACTGGCTCCATAGACCATGTTAATGGCGGAAATTTCACTCTCTGCCTGGATAAAAGTACAGCCCGGTCTTCTACCCAGATTTTTCGCCATATATTCCGTCAGTTCGTTTTGCGGTGTGATGGGATAACCGAAATAACACTGGCAGCCAGCTCTGATAGCGGCTTCACCGATGGCGGCATTCCCGGTCATCAGAACCCTACTCACGGTACACCTCGATTGCTACTTCAGGACAGACGATAGCGCAAATCCCGCAACCGGTACAGTTGCCATTCTTATTGAAAGATGCCGGTATGTAACCAGCCGCATTCACTTTAGTGTGTGAAGTAATCACTGCTTTGGGGCAAAAAGTCATACAGACCTCGCACCCCTTGCAAAGTTCCTGATTAATTTCGATATAGCCGTTCATATTTATTAATCTACACTGTAAGAGTCTGTGATTTATTTGTCAAGCATCGCATACGTTTATTTTATATCTGCATGGTAGCTTTGCAGAGACCTGACCCCGACTTTACCCTTACGGTAAGCCGCAATGCCCTTAGCGGCGGCGGAAGCGGCAGCGAGCGTGGTGATATATGGTATCTTGTATTTAATTGCCGCCTTTCGTATGTAAGAGTCGTCATACTGGCTCAGTTTCCCGATGGGTGTATTGATAACGAGTTGTACCTCGCCGTTTTTGATGGCGTCACTGACATTAGGGCGGCCTTCATAGATTTTGAGGATAGACTCAGAAGCGATGCCGTGGCTGGCAAGAAATTGACAGGTGCCCTGTGTCGATTTAATCTTGAAACCCAGTTCCGCAAATTGTCGGGCGACATCCACCGCCGCCGTACGGTCAGGCGTGGAGACGGTAATTAGCACCGTGCCTTCGATGGGTAATGGTGGTTTTGCTGCCTCTTCTGCTTTGAAATAGGCGAGACCGAAAGAACTGGCGATGCCCAGCACTTCACCGGTCGACCGCATCTCCGGACCAAGTAATGGGTCAACTTCCGGGAACATATTAAACGGGAAGACCGCTTCTTTAACGCCGAAGTGCGGGATATGCTTGTGCTTTAATCCCAAATCTTTTATTTTCTTTCCCAGCATCGTTTGAGTTGCCAGCCGTGCCATTGATACATTGCATACTTTGGAGACCAGCGGTACGGTGCGGGAAGCGCGCGGGTTGGCTTCCAGAACGTACACGATGTCATTGCAGATGGCATACTGCATATTCATCAAGCCGACCACGTTCAGTTCACGGGCGATGATTTCAGTATATTTACTGATGGTATCGATGTGTTTTTGAGATAAGCTTACCGGCGGGATGACACAGGCGGCGTCACCGGAATGTACGCCGGCGAATTCGATGTGTTCCATCACGGCAGGGATAAAAACCTCTTTTCCGTCAGCGATAGCATCTGCTTCGGTCTCGATGGCGTTTTCCAGGTATTTATCAATCAGGATGGGACGGTCGGGGGTAACATCAACTGCCGCCGTAACATATGCCTTGAGCATCTCTTCGTCATGTATGATTTCCATCCCGCGTCCGCCCAGTACGTATGACGGTCGGACAATCAGAGGGTAACCGATACGTTTGGCAATCACCAGCGCATCTGCCAGATTTACCGCCATATCGGATTCCGGCATTGGAATGTCGAGTTCAATCATTCTCTTGCGGAACCGGCCGCGGTCTTCAGCAATATCTATTGAATCGGGTGTGGTGCCCAGTATTTTAACGCCGTTTTCTGCCAGCTCGGCGGCGATATTCAGCGGGGTCTGTCCGCCGAATTGAACAATAACTCCTTCGGGTTTTTCTTTATTGTATATACTGAGAACGTCTTCTGTTGTCAACGGCTCGAAATAGAGTTTATCCGAAGTGTCGTAATCGGTGGAGACTGTCTCCGGGTTGCAGTTAACCATAATTGTCTCATAGCTTTCATCGCGCAGAGTAAAGGCGGCGTGCACACAACAGTAATCGAATTCGATACCCTGTCCGATGCGGTTAGGACCGCCGCCAAGCACCATCACCTTTTTCTTTTTGCTCGTGGTGGTAACATCAGGGGCGTTATAAGTGGAATAGTAATAAGCAGCATTTTCCACACCGCTTACCGGCACAGGATGCCATCCCTCTACCACGCCAAGGGAGGCGCGTTTCTGGCGTATGTCTTTTTCCGGAACACCGAGAAGTTTGGCTAGATATTTATCCGCGAAGCCATCCTTCTTGGCTTGAATGAGCAGTCCATCCGGCAATTTCTTGCCTTTATATTTAAGGATTTTCTCTTCCAGTTCTACCAATTCTTTCATTTGCTGTATAAACCAGGGTTTAATGTAAGTTTTCTTATAGAGTTCCTGGATGTCAGCCCCTTTACGTATAGCTTCATACATAATGAATTGCCGTTCGCTGGTGGGCACATTGAGCATTTTCATCAGTTCATCCAGCGATTTCTGATGGAAGTTCTTGGCAAAACCGAGTCCGTAGCGTCCGTTCTCCAGAGAACGTATTGCCTTCTGGAATGCCTCTTTATAGGTCTTGCCGATACTCATTACCTCGCCTACAGCGCGCATCTGTGTCCCCAGTTTGTCTTCGGCATCGCGGAATTTCTCAAAAGCCCATCGGGAAAACTTAACGACCACATAATCACCTGAAGGCGTGTATTTTTCCAGCGTGCCGTCCCGCCAGTAGGGAATTTCATCCAGTGTTAGACCTGCCGCCAGTTTAGATGATACCTGAGCGATGGGGAAGCCGGTTGCCTTGGAAGCCAGCGCCGATGAGCGTGATGTACGGGGGTTGATTTCGATGACTACAATCTCACCGGTCTCGGGATTATGCGCAAACTGGATATTGGTGCCGCCGATGACCTGAATCGCCTCCACAATCTTGTGGGAATAGACCTCGAGTTTCTTTTGCAGTTCCGGGGCAATCGTCAGCATCGGCGCAGTGCAGTAGGAATCCCCTGTGTGAACGCCCATGGCGTCCACGTTCTCGATAAAACAAACCGTGATGATTTGATTCTTGGCATCACGGACGACTTCCAATTCCAGTTCTTCCCAGCCTTCGACTGATTGCTCGATGAGGATTTGTCCGATAAGACTGGCGGAGATACCGCGGCTGGCAACCACTCGTAATTCCTCGACATTATAAACTAAACCGCCACCGGTGCCTCCCATTGTGTAAGCAGGGCGGACAACCACCGGATAGCCGAGTTTTAAGGCAATCTTTTCAGCATCTTCGACGGTATAAACCGCCTCGCTTTCCGGCACGCTAATGCCCAGACTCTTCATCGTTTCTTTGAAGGCGATTCTGTCTTCGCCGCGCTTAATGGCGTCGATATTAACACCAATCACTTTAACATAGTACTTGGCTAGTACTCCCTTTTCTGCCAATTCGGCGCTGAGGTTGAGTCCTGTCTGTCCGCCGAGGTTTGGCAGGATAGCATCCGGTCTTTCCTGTTCTATAATCTGGGTTAGTCTCTCCAGATTAAGCGGTTCGATGTAAGTGACATCCGCCATACCCGGGTCAGTCATAATGGTTGCCGGGTTTGAGTTCACGAGCACAATCTTATAACCCAGTGAGCGAAGGGCTTTACATGCCTGTGTCCCTGAGTAATCAAATTCACAAGCCTGTCCGATAATAATGGGGCCGGAGCCGATTATCAGTACTTTCTTGATGTCATCACGTCTTGGCATTGGGTTTCTCCTTGCAGTTTTAGAATAGGTAAATAACTGGGTTGGAACGTAACAGAATGTGGAATAAAAATCCGGATAATGTTTTAATTTGAATTGTGGTTAACCTTTTCGAGTTCACTTTGTGCATTTTAATAGGCGAAATCTTTTAATGATTATAACCTGCTCGGATAAAATATTAAAGTATTGTTATTTACATAATGTAAGTAATTTGTTGCAGAAGGCTATTTTTGAGCCAGTGCGCTCATGAGCAGTTTAGCCAGTTCTTTCCTCTTTTTCTCGTCAGTCAGCCATTCCTGCTTTAGCTTTTTCCATGTGGCAGGGCATTCCTTATTTTCCACACCGACAATCTTGTGAAAAGCCTGGTCAATGTTTTTCCTGTTCTGAGGAGTAACCTCTATATTAGCTTCAGCTAAGACGTCTCTCAGGTGACGAAAATAGCATGATATCTTTTTGCCTCCTCCTTGATTATTTGAAGACACTTTATCTGTACGAGCAGTAATTGTCAAGCTCGTGTCATATTGGATACTGTCAAGTATTTTGTGTAAATTTGTAAAGAGGATGTTCCTTCCAATTCTTATTCAAATAGCTTATAACGCCATAGATGATACGATCCACACTGGCAGAGTTCTGGAAACAGCTCATTGGTC
>JAQTPO010000122.1 GCA_028712845.1 Dehalococcoidales bacterium
CTTCACCTTTTGGTTCAGCTGCTTGTCTGACTTTGGGTCTTACAGTGTAGAGTTGGCGCGCATAGTTCCTCGGATTCATATACCACGGTGTTATGCCATCACCCCACATATCACAATACACACACATTTTTAATTTTTCTCCTCCTTATTATTGATGAATATTAAAATACTGCCATACTTCATTGCTATTTTGCAAAATAATGCATTTTGTGAGGAAATGGTAGAACCTGCCGCTGCCATGACAATCACCTGAATTCGTTAGCATCTGCCGATTTTCCATATTTCCCGGCAATTTGGACTTATTATAGCAGTTAATTTGACAATTATAGACGATGTGGTGTAATCTCACGAATTAAGCGTTAAAATATACAAATATAATTTTGAGAAATGGAGGCGTCAGTGAAGACAAGGATTACAGAACTATTTGGTATCAAATATCCTATTATGCTGGCAGGAATGAACTGGCTTACCGAACCGGAGATTGTAGCTGCGGTGTGCAATGCCGGCGGTTTGGGCAATCTGGCTATTTCCAGACACACGCCTGATGGACTGCGAGCAGACATAAAAAAAATCAGGGAGCTTACCGATAAACCATTTGCCGTAAACCAGATACTAATGGCTCCTTCAGCTAAGGCAAATCTACCTGTTGTTATCGAAGAGAAAGTCCCCGTTGTTAACTATACACTCGGACGGCCTCCTGAAATTGTTCCGCTAATCAAAGCAGTCCATAACTATGGCGGTAAGATTCTGGCAACCGTAGCGCTGGTGAAGCATGCGGTGAGAGCTGAGCAACTGGGTGCGGATGCAATCAATATTACCGGTCATGAAGCGGCGGCGCACGGGGGGTATGCCACTTCTATGGTGCTGATACCTCTTGTTGCCAACAGTATCAAAGTGCCTTTCTTTTCGGCGGGAGGATTTTTCGATGGCAGAGGACTGGCGGCGGCATTGGCGTTAGGGGCTGATGGTATTACGATGGGCACACGGTTCGCAATGACCAAGGAATGCCGGTTGCACGATAAGTGGAAACAGACAGTTATAAAATCCAGCGAGCAGGACACGGTCTATATAGATGTTGGCGACCCGGCTGTTAACCAGAGGGTGTTTAAAAATAAGAAAGCTGAAGACTCGATGAAGAAGCGTTTCCCTCTGGTTGAATCAGTATCCGGCGCATTTGCAATGAAACGTTTGCTGAATCTTTCATGGTGGGGACTCATTAGCAGTGGTATTAGTTCAAGCAAGGGTGAAGGGGGGATGAGTATGCGTGAACAGCTCCTTTACGCTGCCAGCGCTGCCAGGGCGAATAAAGTGATGTTCGATGGTGATGAGGATGCCGGCGTTTTGGCGATTGGTCAGGTTATCGGCGGTATCAGAGATGTTCCTACCTGTAAGGAATTAATCGAGCGCATCGTGGCTCAAGCCGAAACGACGGCGGCTAAAGTACAGGAAAAGGCGCTCGCAAAATAATAACCCTATAGGATAGCAGAAGAAACCACCTGAATTTGTCGGGTGTCAGTAACTATAAAGGAGGTACAGTCCCTGTTTTTATGACTGTGCCTCCATTATTATAAGATACAGGTTGTTAGATTTTTCCGACAATCTGAACATCGAGATAAGAATGACTGGTGTTTTTGTAGCCTTGCTGACTGCTCTGGCGTGGGCGGGAAGCAGTACCATTCTCAAGTTTCTCAGTAATAGGATACCCGCCCTCTCATTGATGATGATTCGTCTCTGGACAGGGTCGGTCGTCCTGCTTGTCTTTGTTTTCCTATCCGGTCGAGGGGATGCCTTGATTAATACACCGGTAACGCCGGCGCTTTATGTGATAGCCTCCGCTATTATTGCCATCGTTATCGGCGACACACTTTACATAAAGAGCCTGTCATTTCTCGATATTTCTCAGGCTTTCCCCATCGGACAATGCACTTTCCCCATCATGGTAACATTTGTGGCGATTTTGTTTCTGGGCGAACCATTCTCCTGGCTTGCCATAATCGGGGCAATTATGGTTGTATTTGGAGTATATCTAATTGTGGTCGCCGGAAAAAAGAGAGCAACACCTGCAACAAGAGGAGATATCAGCAAGAAAGGGATAATACTGGCGGTGGCAGCCTCGGTAGCGTGGACATTAGGGTCGGTCGCACTGAAAGTGGGAGTTGCCAATATAGATGCCTTTGTTGCGGCGGCTATCAGAATACCTGTTTCGGCGATAGTGCTTACTGGATTTGTGTTCATACAACAAAAAGGAGTTATCGCACAGTTTAAAAAATACAATGTCCGGGATGTTTTATTTTCTGCGGGAACCGGAATTCTTACATACGGAGTTGCGGCAGTCTGCTACGTGACGGCAATTCAGTTAATTGGCGCGGCGAAGACGGTTCTATTAACCGCTGTTGCGCCTCTTCTTATATTACCCTTTTCGATTTTCATCCTTAAAGAGAAGCCAACGAAATATGCTATAATCGGTATTTTTATCTCTGTCGCAGGGGTATATCTAGTATCCATATAGTTCTGAAGTAAATAGCGTGGTTTGACGTAACTTATTTGTTAATGATACTCTTTTGTTAATGATACTCTAGTTAAACTTGTCATAACTGCTGCTGCAAAGTTATAAAAAATTAAGGAAGGAGATACTCAAAATGGATTTCAGTTTTACACGTGAACAGGAACTACTGAGAAAGTCGGTAAGAGATTTCGCCGAGGCTGAAATAGCCCCGAAGGCTTTAGAGCTCGATAAAAAAGGAGAGTTTGAATCTGATCTGGTGGCAAAGATGGGACAGATGGGTTTAATAGGTCTGGCAAGTTCTAAAGAGTTCGGTGGGTCAGGTATGGGGCACGTCGCCAGGATGATTGCGATGGAAGAACTCTCGCGTGTTTATCCTTCTCTGGGATTCTTTTTGCAGACAGGGAATCTACTGATGTATGCCATTGACGCCTTTGGCACGCCGGAGCAAAAAAAGAAATACCTCCCCGACCTTAACAAAGGCGTAAAAACGGGTGCTTTTGCCGTTACCGAACCAAGTGGCGGCTCTGACCCTTCGACAATTACAACTACGGCTAAATTAGATGGCAATGGTTATATTATTAACGGCAGAAAAACCTACATATCTCATGCGGATTGCGCGGATATTACCGGTTTCCTGGCTAAGACCGATGCAGGTCTAACGATATTTTTAGTGGAAAAAGGTACTCCTGGTTACGAAATTACCAGGCGTGAGGCGAGGCTGGGACTTCGTTCCGTACCGGTGAACGAGTTTGTTCTTACCAATTGTCGTTTGCCTAAGGAAAACATACTGGGGGCTGAAGGCAAAGGGATAGGGCTTGCTATTACAAGTATCTCCGTGATGGGAAGGACCGGAGCCGCCGGTGTGGCATTGGGAGCCGCCGAAGGAGCCTACGAAGCCGCTTTGAAGTTCTGTAAAGAGAGGGTTCTTTATGGTAAACCCATCACCAATCTGCAATCGATTCAGTTTATGCTTGTAGATATGAACACTGAAATTGAAGCTGCAAAATGGCTTTATTATCGTCCCGGCTGCCTTCTGGACCAGGGCAAAAATCCCCGTGAGGTGTCCGTGGACATTGCAAGGTCAAAACTCTATTGTATCGATATGGCAGTCAAAAATTGCACTAAGGCAGTGCAGTTAATGGGCGCCTACGGACTTTCGCCTGAATATCACGTAGAGAGATTCCTCAGAGACGTGTTGGAGCTTTTCCCGGCTGCTGGCACTCAGGAAGTAATGCGGCTTACCATCGGCGGCGCTATCACCCGTTAAGGTTTGTTATTTAATGGATATAGCGGTTTGCCTTAAGCAAGTGCCTCACCCGGATTATCTTTCGAAAGTCGTGCTTGACCCTGTGACAAAGAGGTTGCACCGGGAAGGTATTCCGCTTGTCATCAATCCAGTCGACAGGAATGCAATCGAAGCGGGTATCCGGCTAAAAGAAAGATTTTCAGGGAAAGTCACGGCAGTTACAATGGGACCTCCCGAAGCGCAAGAAGCGCTGGAGGAGGCACTGGCAATGGGCGCTGACACGGCGATTCTGCTGTGTGACCGCGGCTTTGCCGGCGCTGATACGTATGCTACGGCTTACACATTAGCTATGGCTCTGACTAAATCAGGTAAATATGATCTGATTTTATGCGGTAATGAGACCATTGATTCAGGCACTTCGCAGGTGGGTCCTCAAATAGCTGAATTTCTGGATATTCCTCACGTCACCAACGTTAAGGCTCTGGATTTTAATACGGAAGGACTGTTGCTGGCTGAACGTTCGCTGGAGGATGGTTACATGAAGGTGCAAGCCCGCCTGCCGGTTCTTGTGACGGTGAATAAAGAAATTAACAAACCGCGGATACCTTCGGTAATCGGAATTATGCAGGTTGCCGGAAAAACGCTCAAAAAATACGGTCTTGCCGAATTAGGTTTATCGGTAGAGCAGGTGGGACTTTCCGGTTCTCCGACACAGACTATCGAGATAACGGAAACCGGACAAAAGCATGGCGGTAGCGTGTTACAGGGAGAGCCAGCACAAGTGGTTAAAACAGTAGTGTCAAGATTACGCGAATTACAGGCGCTGTAGAAGACGGAACATTCAATGATAAAAGACAAGGAAATCTGGGTTTTTGCGGAACAAAGGGATGGACATCTCGCCAGAGTAACCTTTGAGCTCCTTGGAAAGGCGTGCGAACTCAGCAAAAAACTCAATGCCAAGGTCGCCTCCATTCTCGCAGGCAATGACGTTGCTTCTCTTACAGGAGAACTGGCGGCATACGGGACGGAAAGAACCTACTTGATTGAGGATGCGAGATTGAGGCATTACCAGAGCGAAGCTTACGCTGCTAATATTACTGCTCTGGTCAAGCAATATGAACCTGAGATTTTCCTGTTAGGGTCAACTGATACTGGAAGAGATTTAGCACCTCGTGTCGCTGCTAAAATAGGCACCGGGCTTACTGCGCACTGTGTCAATCTAGAGATTGAAGCTCATGAGGGCGTTTTAATATTGAACCAGATAGTCCCCGGTTGGGGTGGAAACAAAAGTATCAAGATTATATGCCCGCAAAAAAGGCCGCAAATGGCGACAGTAAAACCCGGGGTATTTGATTTACCGCTTAAAAAAGAAACCGGAAACACCGAAATAATCAGGTTCCCTGCCCGGCTTAGCGAGAAATATTTCAGGGCTGAAACTATTGAGGCACACACAGAGAGAGCTACATCACAACCTATCGAAGAGGCGGAGGTGGTGATTGCAGTGGGATGGGGCGCCTATTCACTGGGGAACCTCGACTTAGTAAAAGAATTAGCGGGAGTATTGGGCGGTGTCATCGGCGGCACCAGACCGATGGTGGATAAGGGTTGGGTTTCGGAAACAAATATGATCGGGCAGAGTGGTAAAATAATTAATCCCAAACTGTTCATCAGTCTTGGCGCTTCCGGCGCGATGCACTTCACGACCGGATTCGAGAGAGCCAAATTTGTTTTAGCCGTAGATGAAAACCCCGAAGCGCCTATTTTTAAGACAGCCGATATCGGTATTGCCGGTGACTTGCGTAATATTCTGCCTTGTCTGATAGATGAGTTCAAGAAGCTCAAACAAGAAACCGATAAATAACGCGATACTTTATAAGTGACTGTCTGAAAAGCTGCTGCCGTCACAGCGAAACTTCAGACAGTCTTACGTTTATTTGTTCTATATTATGGGATTTAGATTGGCGACTGTCAAACGAAATAGCTGCGCGATATCATCTTATCAATA
>JAQTPO010000123.1 GCA_028712845.1 Dehalococcoidales bacterium
AGTCTGATTCTGGAGGGATTGCATGATTTATGAAGAGCGTTACACTGATGTAACTTTCAGTAATCTAAAAAACTATCTCAAACTTTGTGATAATAAAATGGTGCCGAATATCGAGGCATCGGGTGGGCAGGTGCTCTGCGTTCTCACCGGACTCATCGGTGATTTCAACGATACCGTACTTCAAATCACCGGATTCCCTGATTTCGCCGCGTGGCAAGCATCGCAGGCAGGCATTACCGAAGGTCGCAGTGAATTGGTGGAGAAAGAAGAGGTCCGTTTGCTACGTTCCGTATCATCTCGCCCAAAGGCAGTCATACCTCCGGAAGACCGCAGGCCGGTTTACGGCATTAATAAAATCTTTATCTCGCCTGCCGACCTGTCTCGCTTCGTGGAGTGCTCTGAAAAAGGCGTCTGGCCGCTTTTTGAATCTGCGGGGTGCCGCATCATGGGACTTTTCACACTGCTATCGGCAACTAATCCAATGGAACTCGTTCTGGTGACCGGTTATTACGGTCCGGGGCACTGGGAAGAAACTCACGTTTTCGGGGAACGCTGGCAGGGAACAAGTGAAGAAATATGGAAACAAGGTTTATTATTAGCCAACGAACGTAGAAAAATGGGAGTGCATAGCGGGTGGATCCGGCTCTGGCATGCCCATGACTTCTCCGGTGAAAATAGCACACACAGAATAAAATAGTCGGAAAGGAGAGAAAGCTTGGCATATTTTTACTTGAACGCAGAACTTCGTGATAAAGCCGCTGAACAAATCATTCCTGAAGGTGCCATACTGGAAACTGTCGCTACCGGTTTCGGCTTTACCGAAGGACCCGTCTGGTGCGGCAATTATCTGCTTTTCAGCGATATTCCCAAAAACCGCATCGTCCGACTCCGCCTTCCTGTAGAAGGTCCCGAAGTAACGACTTTCCGCAACCCTAGCGGCAATTCTAACGGACTGACACTGGACGGCAGCCAGCGCCTCATTGCCTGTGAACACAGTGCCCGGCGTGTCACCCGCACAGAAACAGACGGCACGATCAAGGTACTGGCGGAACATTATCAAGGGAAACGCCTCAATAGCCCTAATGATGTCATCGTCCGCTCCGATGGCAGTATTTATTTCACCGACCCGCCTTACGGACTTCGTAACAATGCTGACTGGAAAGAATTACCCTTTAACGGCGTTTATCGGATTGCACCTGATGGAGAATTACACCTGCTGGCAAATGACTTTGATAGGCCGAACGGACTGGCTTTCTCTCCGGACGAGAAGACTCTGTACATTAACGATACGATACGTCAGCACATTCGAGCTTTTGATGTTAATGATGACGGCAGTCTGAAAAACGGCCGCGTTTTTATAGATATGAAATCAAACGAACCCGGCAATCCAGATGGTATGAAAATTGACCTGAAAGGCAATGTCTATTGCACAGGTCCCGGGGGATTCTGGATTATCGACCACACCGGCAAATGTCTGGTAATCATCAGACCACCGGAACTACCGGCTAATCTCGCCTGGGGCGATACCGATTGGCACAGTCTGTATTTGACGGCAAGGACCAGCATTTACCGCCTGAGATTGAAGATTCCCGGCATTCCCATTTAGGCGAGCAGTATTGCTTTGGGCTTAAGATTTAACACAGGGACAGACACCGGTAATCCTAGATCATCGGCAAATTACACAAGGCTAATCATTGAAAAAAGTTACGGATGACATCGAACTCACTGGGGAGTAAACCCATAATCAATGGAAACTTATCCAGTAAGATACCGGCTAATGCCGAACCTGTAATCAGACTGGTATTGGTAAATTTAACAATAACTGCCAGTAAGGCGCTGACCGATAACGCTCCCAGAACTAAGCCGAAAACAGCACCGCCAAGCCTATCTACCCAACCCAGCATAATCGCCTTGATGATTGACCTCAACACCACCGCAATCAGCGCCGCAATACCCATCACTACCAGTAAAATGATGACAAAGGCAGCAATACCGGCAATATCCGGATTAGAGATAAAGGTTAGCACCTCAGCAAGTTGTTTGTAGAAATTAGCCGCCAGGACAATACCGACAATAAGTCCGATGATGGAAAGCAGCGAACGGATGAGACCCTGCGTCAACCCTAATACCACAGAAATAAGCAAGTAGATGATAATCACAACATCAAGCCAGTTCATTTTCTAGTCTCTCCTTTCATTAATCTACGGGAGGCAAACAATAAACCGTCAGGGATAGGTAAAAAACAGTTATGATTGTATCACACAACCGTTACTTGGTAAACTATGACGGAAACTGCTAATATAATCAAACGGGAAGGGAATATGGCTCGATATAAAGTTACATTCTTACCTGATAATAAAAAGATTGAAGTGCAGAGTGGCACCACTCTGCTGAAAGCCGCCGAAAAGGCAGGGATTATTATCAATAGTCTCTGCGGCGGAGAAAAACTCTGTGGTGAATGCCAATTGCAAATAGTCAGTGGCAAAGCCGCAGCGGATAAAAACACCATCGCCTTTTTTACTAAGGATGAGATTGAGCAGGGTTATGTCCTTGCCTGTCAGACAAAGGTAGAAGACAACCTTGTAGTTATGATACCGCCGAAATCAAGAGTAGAACAAGAAAAGATAATGATGGATGGCGCTGCGATTACATATAGCGAACCGGAAAAGCTCGTTCTCCACAGAAGAAGCAATGAGCCGTCTTTCTCCTTCGACCCGATAGTGAAAAAGGTCTATCTTGAATTGCCGGAGCCAAATCTTGAAGATAATATCTCGGATATCGACCGTATTACCCGGGAACTCAGTAAAATCTCAAACTGTAACGGATTTGAAGTCTCTTTAGGTTGCCTGCAAAATATGGCAGAAAAACTGCGCGCTCCTAACTGGAAAGTGACCGTCTCTTTTGCCAGACACAACGGTAGCGGGCACATACTGGAGATAGAAGGCGGCGATACTTCTGACAAACAATATGGACTGGCAGTCGATGTCGGCACTACTACCGTCGTCGTTCAACTTATGAACCTCAAGACAGGAAAAATCATCGGCGTCAAAGGCAGCCATAACCTTCAAGCCAGTTACGGTGAGGATGTTATCTCAAGGATGGTTTTTGCCTGTGTCCGCGGCTCTTTGGAACCGGTGCATAAAGCCGTTATCACCAACATAAACAACCTGGCTCACGCACTGGCGCAAGAACATCACATCGATACGAAAGACATTATAGCCATCGTTGCCGCGGGTAACACCACAATGAGCCATTTCCTTCTGAACTTATCACCCTGCTCCATAAGACTGGAACCATATGTTCCAACGGCGACAGTTTACCCGCAAATTTTTGCCAGGGAGGTGGGAATCGATATTAATCCGGAGGGCATCCTGGAAATAGCCCCCAGCGTTGCCAGTTACGTCGGCGGCGATATTGTGGCTGGGGTACTTGCCTGTGGTATGGCAGACAAACCGGAAATTAGATGCTTGATCGATGTCGGCACTAATGGGGAAATCGTCATCGGCAATAATGAATGGCTGGTATGCTGTTCTGCTTCTGCCGGACCTGCTTTCGAGGGTGGTGGCGCTAAGAGCGGTATGCGCGCTACCCGGGGCGCTATCGAAAAATTTGAAATCCATGGTAGCGAAGTCAGTTATGAAACAATTGGCAGAGCAAAACCGAGGGGTATTTGTGGCTCCGGTCTGATTGATGCCCTGTATGAAATGGTTAAAAATAATATCATCGAGCAGCATGGGAAATTCAATGCCTCCGCAAATAATCCACGCTTAATCACGGAAGATGGAGAACTGCGCTATATCATCGCTTACCCGGAAGAAACTGAGTCCGGACAGGCGATCTCTATCTCCGAATCTGAAATTGCTAATCTTATCAAGTCGAAAGGAGCGGTATTTGCCGCCATAAAATCACTGGTAGAGTATGCGGGGCTTAGTTTTAGCCAACTGGACACCATTTATGTAGCGGGCGGGTTCGGTAGTTCACTGAATATACCCAAAGCAATTGCCATCGGGCTAATCCCTGATATTGATGCGCGGAAAATTCAGTTTATCGGGAATAGCTCACTCACCGGAGCGCGTATTTCACTCACTTCCATTTCTGCATTTGAGAAGTCGCTAAAGATTGCGCGCAGGATGACTAATATCGAGCTTTCTAACTACGCACCGTTCATGAATGAGTTTATTGCGGCTCTCTTCTTACCACACACTGATGCCAGACTATTCCCTTCCGTCAATTACCATCGTTAATCGGGAAGAAACACCAGTTATTTCTCGGTTGTCTCTCTGAATGCGGCTTTGACGAGCAAAACCGGGACGTTACTCCCGTGAAAGACTTTTTCTGCAACACTACCCATCGCCCACCGGCTAAATCCGGAGCGTCCATGGCTTGCCATTACAATCAGATCGGCTTTTTCTTTGCCGGCAAAATCAACAATCTGTTCCGCCGCCTCTCCCATAAGTACGGCTATGCTGACTCGTATTCCTTTTTCCCCGAGTTGCTCGGCAATTCTGCCAAGATAACTCTGCCCCTGTCTCAGCATTTTACCTGTTACTACCGGTATTCCAAGAGATGCATCGAGTTCAAAACGCCGCCCGGAATAAGGGCGGTCGGCAAAAGCAATAGCAGGTTGATGCACCTCGTAACTACCGGGCTGTTCAGTATGGTCAACCTTTGGCATCAATCCTGCCGCACGCTCTGTAACCGTTATCAAGACTACTTCTTCGGCGCTACAACCACCGGCAATACTTTCCACATGAGGCAAAACACATTCTGCTAACTTTGAACCGTCCAACGGCACGATAACCTTTTTATACACGATAACGCTCCCTTCTTTTAAGGATTAAACATCCCTAAGAATCATCGCTATTGAATAACTATCGTTTCGCCATTTTCTCATACTTCTGCGTTACTATGTATAAGGCATAATCAAACACTAATAGAATTCGATTACTGCTCAGTAATACGGGATACATTTCATTCGGAGTATGAAAAATCGCCGATGCTTCAGCGTTAAGCCAGATTTGTCTTCTAATAAGAATTAGTGCATATAAAACCTCAGGCAAAGGAATACGCCGACTGTACTGTTCTTCTGCGTAGCCGCTGGCATCCAAAATGCTGATAACTTCCTGATACGGATTATCAGCAAAATACATTCTTCTCAGATTTTTAGACAGAAAGACAGCGTGGCGGAGGCAACTCTCTTTAGAGACAGTGTGGAAAGTAGGGGTTCGTTGATTAGCAATAAGATTCTTATACCATTGTTCTGCAATTTGTTCGGCATTTTGGTCACAAAAATCCATTAGTCTATCAGCAAGCGCCTTCTGTGTCATTTTGCACCTCCAGAACATTTGTACATATTAAAGATAAGCTATCTTTCAGGATTTGTGCGATGAGTTACGATAGTTTGACTTGGTCAGAGGACTTTAGTTTAACCTTGGCTCACTGTTTTGTCAATAGATTGAACCCAGAGATTAAAAAATATGGGCTGGCAATCAAAATCTTTGCCAGCCCATATTGCGTCTGTTAAACCTGGGACTATTACGGCTTTTTCTCTTTAGAATAGTCGTAAAAGCCTTTGCCGTTTTTACGTCCCAGATGTCCTTCATCCACTAACTTTTTACTCAATTTTGAGGGCACTTTGTTCGGGTCACCCATCTGGTCATAGAATGCTTTCTGTGTAAGATAAATAACATCCAACCCATTAAAATCCATCAAAGCTATCGGTCCGATCGGATGTCCTAAACCGA
>JAQTPO010000124.1 GCA_028712845.1 Dehalococcoidales bacterium
TAGTGGTAATCAGGTCATCCCCGATAATCCAGAGCCGTTCATTAAATTCTTTTAAGAGCATCTTCCAGCCCTGATGGTCGTCTTCGGCGAATCCGTCTTCAATAGAAATAATGGGTATCTCATACTTTTGAATCGCTTCTTTGTATATGGCTAATACCCCATCCTTGTCCATGCTGATTTTTGTTTTATCTCTCCAGAAGAGATACATACCGACAGAATCCGGCATATTGTATTCTTTGCGATACGCATTCTCTAATTCACTCGTAGCCGGGTCTAAACCAATGGCTACTTCTTTACCCGCACGGTAACCGCATTCCTCGATTGCCTGTTTCATCATTGCCCACAATCTTACCTCAGGCAGGGGATACTGGGCTTTCTCGACATAAGGTGCTAAGCCACCCTCCAGACCGATGCCCATCACACGGGAGCCTTCTTCCTTTTCAATAATCTCTTTGAGCCGGTTCTGCAGTCTTATGGTCATCTCCTGGGCTTCCTGCCAGTTTTTTACTCCCAGGATAACGAACATGGCTTCCTGCATACTGATATTGGACTCAGGATATTCTTTCTCTGTGTGCCTGCCGCCCATACCGCAGTTACGGAATTGCCAGGGCAAAGTTACCTTACCCAGAGTGGGATGCACTGCCTCCTGAATTCTTTCGGTAAGCATCTTCTGCTTTACCTGCGGGGTAAGGTTATACCAACCGGAGACCTTTTCTACGGATTGAGCTTTCTCCGCAGCCTTTTTCTCTCTAATCCTGTACTCTTTATATTTGCCCGGGTCGGCGATGAAGAAGTCCAGTAAGCCTACCAGTGCCAGACCTAAGAATACTCTCCCGAAATAGACTGAAACCGGTAAATCTGCCAATAGCCCCAGCGCTAATAGACCGATAGCGAAGGGGAAACATATTATGCTTAAATTTCTGCTTGCCTGAGGACCACTGGCGGCAACTGCGAGGTTAAAGGGGGCGTCCGGATAATAATTCAGACCACTTCTGACCACACCGGGAAACTTGCCGGTAGGAATCAGAAAGTACATCTTGAGGTACCAGAATATTCTTTTTACCAGAGGCTGGTTCATTTTCTGCTTAGCCTCGGGTAGTAATTTCGAATTCAAGGCATCTACTTTTACTGCCTTGAGGTAATGTCCCATTTCGTGAATGGAAATAGCGGTGTGGCCGACGAACCATAAAAATAACGCAGAAACAAGTGTTTCCGGTGAGAGAAAGACAAACTTGAGGACTTCATTACTCTCCCATTTTGTCCCGGAACTTAAAGATAAGAGGCTGGAGATGAATGCCACGTGGAAAGATACCAGGATGTGGTTGGCAATGACCCATCCTTTCTCCAGATATGAGTTTGGACGACTAGGAGACTTAAGGGGCAACTTCGTTTTCTGTAATTTACTCATTCCACCAATCCTTAAGAATATAATCAAAAACTGCTAAACGAGTTAAATCGTAATTAATTTCATACCATTATCGTTGAGAGAGTCCGTTTTTGATGTTATGTGGCTATTACAGCATCAGGGCTTTTATGGTTATATTTTACGAGTGCACCGACTCAATTATAGCACTTGTGATTGGCGGTAGTAAAAATTGACTTCTCGCAAAGACCTACGTATGATTACTATTCCGGCAGAATCATGAATCCGGGAAAACGATGTTTTGTATTAGCAACGGTTAACTGCGCGACTGCGTGTTATAATGATGAAAATGAAAGATTACTATCAGATTCTCGGTGTAAACGAGAACGCCAGCCATGAAGAAATCAAGAACGCTTTCCGCAAACTCGCTTTCAAATATCACCCCGATAAAAACCCGGGTAATGAAAAGCAAGCCGAGGAAAAGTTCAAAGAAATCAACGAAGCTTACAGCATCCTTAGTGATGCAAGGAAACGCCAGCAATACGATTTCGCGAAGCGGAGCGGGTTTGGCGGCGCCGGTGCTCCGGACTTCGGCTATTCTCAGTCTGATATTTTCCGCGACGCTTTCTCAAATCCTGCCACTATCGAAGAACTGAACCGCATGTTCCAGCAGGCAGGTCTAAGGTTCGACCAGGATTTCCTCAACCGAACCTTCTTCGGGGGGAACAATGTGATATTTCAGTTTTATTCCGGACCGGGCGGTATCAGGCAGACCGTTTACCATAATGGAAATACTCAGAATACCTCACGGGATTATTTGAATTCTGCTATGCCTGCCAGAAAACCGGGATTCTTCGATAGACTACTTGCCAGAATGGTGGTATGGTTCACCCGTTTTACTTTGAGGATGCTCTTTGGCGTCCGTTTGGAAACGCCGAAAGGCGCTATCGATAGCCATCGACCGTTAGAATTGACTGCCACCGAAGCGGCGTCCGGTGTGGAAAAAGCCGTTACCGTCAAGAACGGCCTCAGGACAAGGAAATTGATGGTGAAGGTTCCTGCGGGCATAAAAACGGGCACTGGTATTCGTCTCAGGGGTATGGGAAAGAAAGGCGGTGACCTCTACCTGGATGTGAAGGTTAAAGAGTAATCCTGGTACGTCTTTGCAAGGAGCCACCGTTATTATCTGTTTACTACCGTTTTAGCTAAATCCCAGCAATACTCATAGAGATGTAAACCTTTGCTCATTGCCATTGTCTCGCCGGTATCTACCCCGATTTCGGAAGCCATGTATTCTTTAAGCAACTGAATTGCCGCCAGATTGGAGGGGAAACCCGCCCACAGGTCCCAGGAGCGGAAATAGACGTAAAAATCGAGCTTATTGTCCTTGATACGGGTATCAATGCCTCTCAGGCAGGGTGGGTCAGACAGGTAGATTGCCTTAGGCTCCCCGACGGTCATATAAGCCTGGTTGGTGTTAAAGCCATCCGTTTTATACATCCGTATGACTTCAACAATCTGTTCTTCCAGATACTGTCCGTATGTGTATTGCTCGCCTTCAGCTCTGTGGGAGGTCATCAGATAGGGCAGATAATTATCAATGTATTCCATCGTGCTGGGCGCCGGGATTCCCTGAGGGACATCGGGGATAAGCGGGCGGGTACCCGGGTATTTGATTTGCACTATGGCTAAATCAAGTTGTTTGCGCCTTTGTCCGGTGTAACTGCCGCGTTGAATAATGTAGTCGAAGCCGTCACTCAGCGTCTTGCTCAGACAGAGGAACCATGCTTCTGACAGGTCACGTGCTTCAATCACGCTTAGTTTCATGGTGTGTTTCCCTCGTTTTTAGTGATTTGATGCGGGAGCATTGTTAATCATCATATCATAAATCCCCGAATACTTTCGGCGCCTGCACTTTCATAATTTCCTTGATTTTGTGGGCGACGGTACGCATTTCAGGTAAGGCGGCGGGGCTGGCGCGCAATTTAATAATATGCCTGATTTCGCGGTAATTCCATGTGCAGATAATCTCGGTGGCGCAGGCATTTGGTAAAACGTACCGGGCTATTTCCGGTTTTATACCCGCAGCTAGCAGTTGACGATAATTTTCCCACGCCGTGACCATTGCCTTTTCGTATATTTCCGAAATATCACCACAGGTGGCTTCTGAAATTTCCGGAGGTGTGATGTAATCAGCTTGAGATTCCTTGACATAACGCTGACTGCGTTGTGAGTAACTAGCGATACGGTGCCGGACCAGTTCGTGGGTTAATGACCGCGAAGCCTTAATGTAAAATGTCGCCGATGCATGCTCAATAAGACTTTCATGACCTTTTTTAATCCTGGACATCAGCCAGTTTTCATTGGTACCGAGTTTGTTTCCACTGGCATAGCAAAGACGTCCGGCTTGTTCGACCAGTTGTTCGCTATCAGGGGTAATGGCTAATAATCTAACTTCAATGTTATAGTCCGTATTTTCTCCTCATAAGATATTACCCTTGTGATTCTCTTTTTAGACAGGTGTAGATTGCAGCGGGATTGCAGTCTGGTACTTTTTATTTTCGGAAGAGGCTGAGAAATCTATCTTCATATTCCGCAAAAATATTCCAGCGGTCAATCTCATCTTTCAATACCTGCGGGTCAACATCGCCGTGAGCCACCTGAAGGAAAAGTCCCTCAATCCTCGCTCTGGCGTCCGCAGGTATGCCTTTATCATCCATCGTCAGCAAGCCCCGGGCGCCCATTTGCCGGATATTATCCCCGACCGACCGCTGTGTCATCTCGAAGATGAATTTGATGAGGGCAATGTCCCACATCTCGTCCATCCCTTTAATAATGGTCGTCAATGGGTCGCCGCGTTTATCAATCCCTTCATTCAATTTTGCTACCACGGCGAGCATATTATCCGAAACGATGTTCATTTCTTTGGGTTCATTGCGATAGGCATACAATAGTCCTGGAACATTGCGCCCATACTTCTTAATAAGGTGGTCGAAATAACGGCGGGCATTATCGCTGAACCCTTCTATCGAGGAAAGGTAATAAGGCGTGACAATCCTCGGTTTCTCGGCGATAACTCTGCCTTCTCTCACGATGGTTTCCACGGTATTCGGCGCTAACTCCGCATAAGCCGGTTCGGTAACGAGGTAATAATAGATATTGGTCGTCCCGAAGGTGGTCAGGTTTTGACTGGGCACACGGAGAATCTCGGTGCGTTCCACCGCCTCTTTAATTTTTGCGTCGTCGATATCCATCTTTCCTCCCCACCCCCACAAATCGCTCAGTTAAGTGCCAAAAGGTCGTGTTTGTATTCGTTAAGGTGCTCGATGTATTGCGCATCCAGCCGTATCAGCATCTTCCGCCACTCTTCTTGGAACTGCGGCTGCCGCTCCACATCTATATTCATTCTACCTGCATTAGCGCCCATCTGCTGTTGCATCGCTTGCTGGAGTTTCGCGGTAAACTGGGCTTTTACCTGCTCGTAAGCCTGCTTTTTCTGCTGTTCGCCCTGCTCGGCATAGTGATTGAAAATGTATCTGATTTTGCTGAAAACGTTTTCTACGCCGCCTTTGTCTTTCTTGATTAGTTTGATGCCATCCATCGCCTTGCGATTATTCTTCTTGATGGCATCATTCCTCGGCAGGTCGATAATCCTGGCGAGAATCGCCGCCGTACCCTGTGCCACATATTTCCTTTCTTCATCTTTGTATTTGCCCAGTTCGTTCAGGAGGTTGGCATCGTCTTTCATATATTTGCCCGCCAGTTCCTCGCCTTTAGGAGCGAACTTCCACTTCAATTTTTCTTCCGGAGTGGCATCCTCGATGTCTTTAATCTTCTCCATCGCTATTTCGTAGGCACTTTTGATGTCAGCCATAATTCAACTCCTTTGTGCGATTACTATTAGATAATTCTTGTCTTGTCAATTAGATTATACTAGATATGCGCAAGGGCATAAAGGCATACCCCGCTTAATTCGATACTAATTTTTTCCCCACTTCTTTTTTCTGCCGCATTCCAATACAATAACCATATTATGCGAGAAAGCATTACCCTAATCTATCTTGACAACCGTATATAAATTGTATACACTAAATCTGTAAGGAGAAATTTGTGCTGCGGATTGAAGCTCTGGAAATCGATGAGCATATATTAGGGAATCTCTGAACAAGTTCCCTTTCGGTGAGATATAATTGAGATAACAATCATACGAAGGGGGATTTTAAAATGATGACGGTATCATTTGCCAGTTTAGCATATGAGAACAAGAAGAAAAAA
>JAQTPO010000013.1:0-18789 GCA_028712845.1 Dehalococcoidales bacterium
CGCCGCCATCAAAAAGGGTATCCACCCCTACAAATGGACGATGCGGAATATCGATAACATGCGTAAACAGCTGAAAACTATGGGTTCGATGTACGATTGGAGCCGTGAGGTGATTACCTGCCAGCCCGAATACTACAAATGGACGCAGTGGTTTTTTATGAAGCTCTACGAACACGGACTGGCATACCGCAGTAAGTCTCCCGTCAACTGGTGCCCTAAGTGCCAGGTCGTGCTGGCTAACGAGCAGGTAGAAAACGGCGTTTGCTGGCGTTGTGAAACACCGGTAGTCAAACGTGATTTGGAACAGTGGCTTTTCCGTATCACGAAATATGCCGATGAACTGATGGAACATAAGGACATCGACTGGCCCGAGCGGATTCAGATTATGCAGAGGAACTGGGTCGGTAAGAGCTACGGCACTGAGATTTCCTTCGGGCTCGACCATCCGGGTGTGTCAGAAAAAGAAATCAGGGTGTTCACCACCCGACCGGATACTGTCTTCGGGGTTACTTTTATGGTGCTGGCGCCGGAACATCCGCTGGTAGCAAAACTAACCACACCGGATAAGAAGGCGGAGGTCGAGGCATACGTAGCCCGCACCCGCCGCTTCACGGACATCGAGCGTCTCTCCACAGAGAAGGAAAAGGACGGTGTTTTCACCGGCGCCTATGTCACCAACAGGCTTACCGGCGATAAAGTCCCTGTCTGGATTGCCGATTACGTGTTAGTCGGTTACGGCACCGGAGCCGTGATGGCAGTGCCCGCGCACGATGAGCGCGATTTTGCTTTCGCTAAGAAATATAACATCCCCATCAAAGTAGTGATTGCCGCTCCGGACTGGAAGGGTGAAGAACTGGAGAACGCCTATATTGAAGACGGCAAGATGATTAATTCCGGGCAGTTCAATGGCTTGCTCAATCGGGAGGGAATCAAGGCTGTCACCACATATCTGGAACAGAAAAACTGGGGCAAGGGCACCATCAGCTACCGGATGCGCGACTGGCTGATTTCCCGCCAGAGATACTGGGGCGCTCCCATACCGATGATTCATTGCCCCAAATGCGGCATTATACCTGTGCCGGAAAAAGACCTGCCGGTCTTGCTACCGGAAGAAGCTGAATTCAGACCGACCGGTGAATCACCGTTGAAATATAATGAGAAATTCGTTAATACCACCTGCCCGAAGTGCGGCGGTCCGGCGAAACGCGAGACGGATACCATCGATGGCTTCCTGTGCTCCTGCTGGTATTTCCTGCGCTATTGCAGTCCGCATGACGATAAAGCCCCCTTTGACCCGGAGCAACTCAAATACTGGATGCCGGTGGATATTTATACCGGCGGCGCCGAACACGCCGTGATGCACCTGCTCTACGCCCGCTTCTTCACCAAGGCAATCCGGGATATGGGGCTAATCAATTTCGGCGAACCGTTCAAAAAACTTTTCAACCAGGGTATTATCATTGCCGACCACCAGAAAATGAGCAAATCGAAAGGCAATGTGGTCAACCCCGATGCCTACGTCAATGAACTGGGGGCAGACACCGTGCGCGCCTATATGATGTTTATCGGACCGTGGGAGCAGGGCGGCGAGTGGTTCGATACCGGCATCAGCGGTGTCGCCCGCTGGCTGAACCGGGTCTGGAATTTGGCGCTGGAAGAATATCAATCGAAAACAAATGATGCCGCGGTAAGCAAAGACCTGGAACGATTCACGCACCAGACCATCAAGAAAATAACCGGCGATATGGAACGTCTGCGACTCAATACGATGATTGCGGCTCTGATGGAATACACAAATTACCTGAACAAAGTCAAAGAATCTGCGGCAGTAACCAATGCCGATTGGCAAAAGAGTATCGAACCGCTGATTATCATGCTGGCGCCCACTGCACCGCACCTGGCGGAAGAACTCTGGCATAGACTGGGATACAAAGAGAGTGTCCATAACCAGTCCTGGACTAAATGGGATGAGGCGCTGGCAAAAGAGGATGAAATCACACTGGTGGTGCAGGTGAACGGCAAACTGCGCGACCGCATTACCGTATCTGCTGCCATCACCGAGGAAGAGGCAAAGAAACTGTCTCAGGAAAGCGACAAAGTCCTGCCTTTTGTCCAGGGCAAAAAAGTCGTTAATGTCATCTATGTTCCCGGCAAACTGGTGAATATTGTGGTAAAGTGACCATAATGTCATTCTGAGTTCGCTAAAGGCGGACGAAGAATCTCAGGGTGGGGAGGAAAACTGGATTCCCGATCAGGTCGGGAATGACAATGGAGTTAAAAATGAAAATTGCATTTATCGGCGGGGGGAATATGGGGGAGGCGATGCTGGCGACAATGATGGGCAAGAAACTGGCTGTTGCCGGAGATATAACCGTCAGCGATGTCAGTGAAACACGCCGTGTTTACCTCTCTCAGAAATATGGAGTCAAGACATTGGCTGATAACCGCCAAACAGTAACCGGACAAGACGTTGTTGTCTTCGCTATCAAACCGCAAATGCTTGCTGCGGTCATGGCAGAACTAAAAGGTCGGCTTAAACCGGAACAGCTTGCGCTTTCCATCATTGCCGGCGCCAGAATCGATACAATCCGTCAGGGGCTAAACCACAAATCCATCGTGCGTTCCATGCCGAATACCCCCGCCCAAATCGGCGAGGGCGTGACCGTCTGGACAGCCACTGCTGAAGTGACGGAACCGCAGAAGAAATCAGCCGGTAAAATTCTGGGAGCGATGGGCAAAGAGTTCTATGCCGGCGACGAGAGTTTTCTCGATATGGCAACGGCAGTCAGCGGCAGCGGGCCTGCCTATCTTTTTTACTACGTCGAATCGATGATTGCTGCCGGCATCAAAATCGGCTTCTCGCCGGAAATGGCAAAGGAACTGGTTATCGGGACAGTGCTTGGAGTAGCCCACCTGATTCAACAATCGGGGAAAGAGCCGGCGGAGTTGCGCAGGATGGTGACTTCACCCGGCGGCACCACCGCAGAAGCCATCCGTAAATTCGAAGAAAGCGGCTTCACCGACTTGATATATCAAGCAGTCAAAGCCGCCTACGAAAAAGCAAAACAACTGGGCGGTCAGAAATAATATCTATGGATTCTATTTGCTTTTAACGGCAAAAAACAAAACCATTGCCACGCCCCTGATTTTATCGGGGACTCGCACCGGATAATTAACTATGGATGCAGTTTCTTATACTTGGCGAGAAGCTGTTCCTTACTTTCTTTGCAGTCTGGGTCAAGCTTGCAGGCATCTACCGGGCAAACCTCAGCGCATTTGGAAGAATCGTGAGCGCCCACGCACTCGGTGCACTTAGCCGGGTCGATTTTATAGCTTGAATCACCTTCGCTGATTGCCTGATTCGGACACTCGGGTTCACAAGCTCCACAACTAATACAATCTTCAGAAATCTTGAATGCCATAAATACCTCCTCGTTTAATTAGGACAAGTCAAACTTGTAATCAAAAGATTATTTTTTCTTTGAAAATTTCTCTTTCAACGCTTTAGCAACGTGTTTCGGCACCAGGCTTTCGATATCGCCGCCGAGGGCGGTGACCTCTTTCAGCAAACTGGAGCTAACGAATTGATACTGGAGGCTGGTCATCAAACAAACCAGTTCCAGCTCATGGTCCAGCTTCTTATTCATTAACGCCATCTCGAATTCGCGTTCAAAATCGGTGCTCATTCTCAGACCACGTACCATTGTCTGCGCCCCGGTTTTCCGGGCAAATGCAACCACCATTCCGGTAAACGGTTGTACCTCGATGTTCGGATAATCCTTGACCGATTTCTTCACCAGAGCTACTCTTTCCTTCGTGTTAAAAAGGATAGTCTTACCGGCAGTGGCATCATAAACACCGATGATGAGCTTGTCAAAAATCCGCGATGCCCTGACAGCAATATCCAGATGCCCATTGGTGATCGGGTCAAAAGTTCCGGCGTAAACAGCCACTGTCATGTTAATTTCTCCTTCCGGTAGATTGAAATGGTGCTATCACCATGACGGTGTTCTTTAAAAAGGCTCAGTGCGCCATACTTTGCATTCAAAGGGAAACGTGAAGAGTGGTTTACCACCACTACCGAATCCTCATTAATCAATTTTGAGTTTGCCAGATGTTCCACCAAATCGACAATCGAAGTATCCGCATAAGGCGGGTCCATCAGAACGATACCGTACTCCTTGTCCAGAATGGAGAGGGCTTTCGCCGCCGCCACACAATAAACGCGGGCTTGAGCCGTGAATTTCGTTTTCTCCAGGTTAAATTTGATTATATCACAACACCGCCGTTCACGGTCAACAAAGTCCACCCAATCAGCGCCACGGCTCAATGCCTCGATTCCCAGCGCACCGCTGCCGGAGAATACATCCAGCACCCGCGACCAATCACTGTTCATGTTTTCCAGCATCGAGAAAATAGCGCCGCGTACCAGGTCGGTAGCAGGACGAAGCCCGGTATCGGGGACTTTCAAGTGCGTGCCTTTAGCAGTGCCGGTAATAACACGTAACATCAGTTTAATGGTAGCTAATGAAATGAGCGAGTGTCAATTCTTAACCTTTACCGCCAACCTCGAAAGACGCCCTTTTGCGTCCTCTTTAATCGGTCTGCCGTGCCCGAAACAAATCACGTCAACGTCTAACTGCGCCATTTTCTCGATAGAAGAGATTGTCTGACCGAGGTCTGTGGTAGCCGTCTTGAGCGGTAAACGGAGAATATCATGTCGCTTGTTCAAAGCATCCGCTACGAAGAGCAATTTTTTCTGCGGGGCATAAAGACTGATACTGCCTGCCGTATGACCGGGTGTGGGCACGACCCGCAAGCCACCGAGCGCAGGAAATACTTCACCACCATCGAGCAGGATATCAACATCTTTAGCCTGAAGAGTCAGCCGATGTCTTATCGGCGTTAGCGGCGGCACTTTCAACAGTTTCCCCAGGTAATTACCGGCAGGATAGGGTAAAATGTCTCTTTCGACAGCAAAATCCACTCTCGGAGCAGCCACTTTAGCGCCGGTCAGTTTCCTTAGTTCCGCTAGCCCCCCGAAGTGGTCGATATGATTATGAGTAAGTATTATCAGCCCGATTTCTTCGGGTTTTCTCCCCAGTTTATGAATACACTCCGCAATACAGGGTGTGCTACCGCGAAAACCGGTGTCAATCAATGTAAGCTTTTCTTCTACAATCAAAAAGATATTGGCGTACCTGACGGTAATCTGGTATAGGTTGGGGATAACCTGTATCGTAAGCATAAGTTAATTAAATCCGGAAGCTTGTCCCGTACCTCGATGCGGGAACTGGGAACGAATATCTAAATCCTAAACAATAATAAAACTTCAACCAAACTACAAACTGTCATTCCTGCGCAGCTTGCCCCGTACTAGATACGGGAACGGAGTGACAATTGTCTATCCTCTCTTCTTTATCAAATTATACCTGTGCAGCGCGCCGAGCGCTCGTACTGCCCGCTCTACAGACGGATAGACCGGAATACGGCTTGCTTCCAGCATATCCGCCATTTCTGTCACGTATCTGGGGTCAAATGTCCACAAAGCTACCAGCTTGCCGCGTCGAATAACATCCTGACACAAATCGATAAACTGCTTTAGACGTTCTTCGGTACCGCCGGGGGACATATTCGGGGGACCGCCTATCTGGATTGCCAGACAATCGACATCGGGGTCGCTGGCGAGAACATCCATAAAAACAGATTCGATGTATTTACCGGTATTGAATTGGTAGCTGACGCCGGTATCGAATGGATTAACAGGGATGTCCCAGGGAGGGAAAATTGAGCGCATTTTCTGGTAAGACACCTGAGTCGGCTCTGCCAGTTTCAGACCGTTAAACTGGCAGAAATCGGTAGCGATGACGCCCTCCCCGCCGGAGAAAGTGGCAATGGCAATCCGGTTGTTCTCCAGAGGCGGGTAATATTCGAAAATCTTTGCCAGATCAAAAAACTCATCCAGTCCCTGTACACGAATCGCACCCGCCTGTCTCAGAGCAACATCGACGACAGTATCGCCTGATTTTATGATAGCGCCCGTGTGGGAAGATGCCGCTTTAGCGCCATCTTCCGTTCTACCCGATTTCAGGACAATAACCGGTTTTTTGGGTGTAATCTCTTTCAGGAGCTGGAAAAACCGGCGTCCGTCCCCGGCGATACTTTCCAGATGCAAAGCAATCACACCCGTGCTGTCATCATCCCTGAAATACTCCAGCGCATCCACTTCGTTGATGTCCATTTTGTTGCCCAGGTCGAGGAGCTTGTTAATGTTCAGGTGCATCGAAGAAATCAGATAATCGAGTCTGGGCTGGTATAAACCCGATTGAAAAATAAAAGATAATCTTCCTTTCGTTAACTTACGCATCGGTCCAAAGCCGATGATGAAGTTGAGGGCAGAATTCATTGGACTCAGGGAGTTAGGTCCAACAACGCGGACACCGGCTTCTTTTAACAGCCTTTTTATCTCATCCTGCAACCCTTTGCCGTTGGCGCCCGTCTCGGAGAAACCGCCGGCGATAATGACGACACCCTTAACCTTCTTGGTAATGCAATCCTTGACAACATCGAGTGTTCTGAGTGCCGGCACTGAAATTACCGCCAAATCAACATCGCCCGTGATGCTCTGTAGATTCGGATAAGCCTGCAAACCCAATATTTCCGTGCTGTTTGGATTCACGGGATAAATCTTACCGGGGTATTTCAAATTCAATAGATTAGATGTCAGATAATAATTCGCCGTCATCATATTGCGACTGGCGCCCACCACCGCAACACTGCGGGGATTAAAAAATGAATCCAGAAAGTGCCGCTCATTATCACTCATAAATTCTCCAAACAATCCCTATCATTATTTCACTTCAACCGACAATAGCTTATTGCTTAAATTCTTATCGCTTTTTGTAAAGACCCTGAGATAATTGCTGGTAACGCCGGACCACAGACCATCATCAGTCTGCTTTTCCCAGAGCACATCCATCAACTCCCCGGAGAAATGCTCCCGGAATTTACGAGCGCTTTCCTCAGCCAGCGCCAGCATCTTTTGAGAACGTTCCTTTTTAACCCTCTCCTGTATTTGTCCCGCCATCTGTGCCGCCGATGTGCCTGAACGCGGTGAATATGGGAAAACATGGATGCGGGCAAAATCCATCCGGCGGCAGAATTCCAGACTTTCCTCGAATTCCTTCTCCGTCTCACCCGGAAAACCCACGATGACATCGGTAGTGATAGCTACCGCAGGCACTTCCGCCCGAATCAGGTCTATTGTCTTCCGGTAATCTTCAAGGGTGTAGTGCCTTTTCATCCTTTTCAGAACACTAGCGCTCCCGCTCTGCAGCGAGAGATGAAAATGGGGACACAAGCGGCTATTTCTCCACAACTTAATGAGTTCCGGAGAAATCTCCTGCGGCTGGAGTGACGATAGTCTCACCCTGGGAATACTTGTCGAAGTGAGAATATGCGCTAACAGCTCCTTTAAGTCCATACCTGAAAAAGCATACGCCCCGACCCTGGTGCCGGTCAGCACTACTTCCTGATAACCTTCTGCAGCCCTCTGCTTGATTTCCCCGATAATTACATCAGGCGGTACACTCACTTCACTACTCCGTACGAAAGGCACGATGCAATAAGCGCAGAAATTGCGGCAACCGTCCTGTATCTTAATAAAAGCGCGGGTGCGGAATGGAGAAGGAGAGCCGGTTGAGTTTTTTGTGGAATTACCTTTTTGCGGAATCTGCTGTAATATCTGCAGTAGGTTTGACTTCTCGCTATTACCGACAACGAAGGTAATTCCTTCGATACTCTTCAATTCTTCAGCGGCGCGCTCAGCGTAACAGCCCGTCACGATGATAACCTCATTCGGGTTCCGCCGGTGAGCTAGCCTGAGCAAGTGCCGTGACTTGGCATCAGCGGTATGAGTTACCGTACAGGTATTCAGAATGTAAACATCCGCCTCGTCAGGGCGGGCAACCAATTCATAGCCGGCTTTAACAAATTGCCGTGCCAGCAACTCTGCTTCCGCCTGATTTAATTTACAGCCTAATGTCTCTAAAGCAACTTTCATCAATAACAACCAGTTGGGTTTGAATTATAAGTAGAAATGACATACGGCAAATTGACTATAAACCCGCTAATCCATTATACTAACGATATTCAGGAGACATCAAATCTTGTAATCTTTCACACTCCGAATGAAAGGGGAATTTCACAGTGGACAATAGAGTCGTTGTTACCGGTATCGGCATGGTTAGTCCATTAGGACTGGATGCAGTCAGCACATGGGATGCACTGATAAATGGTAAGTCAGGCATCGATAAAATTACCCTTTTTGACGCCAGCGCCCATACAACCAAAATTGCCGCCGAGGTCAAGGGTTTCGACCCGACCAAATATATCGACCGCAAGCTTGTTCGCCGCATGGACCGCTTTACCCAATTTGCGGTTGCCGCCAGTCAAGAGGCATTACGTGATTCGAGATTACAGGTCGATGATAATAATCGCGATAACATCGGCGTGTTAGTCGGTAGTGGTATCGGTGGCTTAATCACCCTGTCAGAACAGATAAAAACGATGGCAGAGAAGGGACCCGATAGGGTCAGCCCTTTCCTGATCCCAATGATGATTTCCGATATGGCTTCTGCTCAGATTTCTATCAACCTCGGAGTCAAGGGACCAAATTTCTGTCCCACCTCCGCCTGCTCCAGCGGTTCTGACGCAATCGGAACTGCTTACGAAATCATAAAGCGCGGCGATGGTATTGCGATGTTAGCCGGCGGGGCGGAAGCAGTTATCACCCCCATCGGCGTAGCAGGCTTTAATGCCGCCAGAGCATTATCCACCCGTAACGATAATCCCGGGCAAGCCTCCCGGCCATTCGATGCGCAACGCGATGGTTTTGTCATCGGCGAAGGCGCCGCTATCCTTATACTGGAAAATCTGGACTATGCCAAACAACGAGGCGCTAATATACTGGCAGAGATCATCGGCTACGGCGCCAGCAGTGATGCTTATCACATTACTTCGCCATCCGAAGACGGAGAGGGCGCAGTCAGGGCAATACGAATGGTACTTAAAAAAGCAGGATTAACACCGGCTGACATTGACTACATTAATGCTCACGGTACATCGACCGAGCTTAACGATAAGATTGAGACAAAGGCGATTAAAACCGTCTTCGGAGATTACGCCCACAAAGTGCCGGTCAGTTCCACCAAGTCGATGACCGGACACATGATAGGTGCTGCCGGCGCCATCGAAGCGGCATTCTGCGTGCTGGTTATCGTGAACGGTATTATCCCTCCCACCATCAACTACACTACTCCAGACTCCGAATGCGACCTGGATTATGTGCCGAATGTAGCACGCAGGGCTAGCATTAAGACGGTTTTATCCAATGCTTTCGGTTTCGGCGGACATAATTCGGTACTGGCTATCAGAAAATATAATGAGGCTTAGGCTTGAATCATAAGCGCTGGCACATTTTGCCACCAGTGCCACGCGGGCACCCATTGGGTAAGTGCGGATTGCCGCCACTGGTTACCCAAATTCTCTTTAACCGTGGGCTTGGTGAACCTTCGCAGGTCGAACCGTTTCTCCGTGCCGATAAGCGGTTATCCTCCGACCCCTTCCTCCTGCCGGATATGGAGGTAGCGGTTACTAGAATTTATCGCGCCATGCTCGGCGGAGAAAAGATTGCTATCTACGGGGACTTCGATGCAGATGGCATCACATCCACCGCCTTGCTCATTCAGGGACTGAAAGCTTTCAATATACAGGCTGTCCCCTACATTCCACACCGGATGAACGAGGGACACGGGCTAAAGATTGCAGCGGTGGAAAGTCTGCACAAAGAAGGCGTTAGCCTTATCATTACTACCGATTGCGGCATCACCGGCATCAATCCGGTAAAAAAAGCGCACCGCCTGGGCATCGATGTTATTATAACCGACCACCACACCCCGACCGAAGAATTGCCACCTGCCCTTGCGCTGGTCAATCCCAAACGAACCGATTCACACTATCCGTTCATCGAACTTGCCGGAGTCGGCGTTGCTTATAAACTATTACAAGCCCTGTTGATGGGCGTCAATAAAGAATCTCAGCTTGACGAGGTTACCGATTTAGTTGCCCTCGGTACGGTGGCAGATATGACACCCCTGCTGGGAGAGAACCGTTACCTCGTCAATGAAGGTTTAAAGAGAATGAATGCCTCATTGCGGCTCGGACTCGGCGAATTAATGACCAGCGCCGGACTAAAGCACGGCTGTCTGACCTCCGAAAATATCACATGGTCGATTGCGCCCCGGATAAACACGGCGAGCCGCCTCGACCACGCTTTGCCCAGCTATGAACTCCTGACGACCGACTCGATTGAGCGCGCGAAAGAACTGACCGACTGGCTGGAACAAAAGAACACCGAGCGGCAGCAAATGGTCGCCCGCGCCACTACAATGGTAAAGGAGCAGGTCATTGCCGCCCCTTTGACACCACTGATAATGGTAAGGGCAGACGATTTTTCAGCGGGTATCTCAGGTTTAGTCGCTAACCGGCTCACGGATGAATTTTACCGTCCGACAGTGGTGATTAGAGCCGGTAAGAAAATCAGCACCGGGAGTTGCCGCAGTATCCCTGAGTTCAACATCATCGATGCCCTGACACAATGCCGCGACCTGTTTGTGGAGTACGGAGGACATAAGGGAGCAGCCGGTTTTATGATATTAACTCACAATCTGGATCACCTTTACGAGCGTCTGATGAAACTGGCAGAAACCCGGCTTGCCGGCGTCGACCTGAGACCGAAGATCGATATCGATGCTGAGGTTTCACTGCGAGACCTTGCCGGTAACGCCTACCGCGCCATTCAGCAGTTAGCGCCTTTCGGGCAGGCAAACCCGCAACCTGTCTTGCTCAGCCGCAAAGTCAGGGTGGTTAGCCACCGCACGATGGGAAATAATAGCGGTCATCTCAGGCTCAAACTGGAGCAGGATGGGATGGTCTGGGACGCTGTGGCATTCGGGTTCGGCAGCAACCAGGCAGAGCTATCTGAACCTCTGGACATCGTCTATAACCTGGAGCTTGACCAGTGGAACAACAAGTCAACACTACGGCTGAATTTACTGGACTTTGCGAAGGCAAACTAGCGACCCGCTTGTCATTCCAGCGCAGGCTGGAATCCAGATGATTAATGGTTGGTTTCACCCACCCTGCTGAATTTTAACCTAATGAATTCCCATTAGTGTTGTCTGAATTTCAGACGGGCGACTGCAGATGTAATCCGGGGTTGCATCATTGATTTCCCGTTGACTCCCATATCCATAGGTGACGCCAATCGTTTTTATCCGGTTTGCCTTCCCTGCAGTAATATCTTCTCTTCTATCACCAATCATTACGGTTTTCTCTACGGCCAGATTGAGATGTTTTAAAACAAATTCAATAAGTTCTGCTTTATTGTCAAAGCGACCATCCAATTCTGTTCCAAATATGTCGCTGAACCATTGAGAAAGTTGAAAATGTTTAATGATTCTATCGGCATACATCTTCGGTTTTGTGGTGACGACATAAAGGTTAAAGGAATTCTCACTTAATGTGGTTAGTAAATCTGTAATTCCAGGATAAACCATATTTTCAAAGAGACCAACCTTAGAAAATCTCTCGCGATAAAGGGCTAATGCTTTCTCAATCAGAATGTCTTCATTAGAACAAAGCAGCTTCTTGAAGGTGGAGCGTAGAGAAGGCCCTATAAAATCATTAGTCTCAAGTTCACCGGAGTAAGGTCGCCCAAGCTCATTGAGAGAATATTGGATACACTTCCAAATGCCTTCTTTTGAGTCGGTAAGAGTGCCGTCTAAGTCAAAGAATACATTTGATAGCATTGAAACTATTTTAATTCCTGTTTAGTATGTACTTACTACTGGTAGTATTTTAGCATTATTCCCATGTTAGCGGGTTACACCCACCCTGAACTATACGACTTTATTGTTTCTATTGACCAGTGCTTTAGTAAGCTGAAAGTCAGTCTCCAGATTCAGCCAGAATCGTGCCGGAATTTCCGGCATGACTCCCTCTAGTTGCAAGGCAGTCTCAGCGGTGATGGCTTTCTTCCCGTGAATAATCTCGTTAATCGCGTTTATCGGTCTTCCCATCCGCTTCGCCAGTTCTTTTTGAGAGATGCCACGCGCCTCAATTTCTTCCGCGAGATGCTCTCCTGGAGGAATAGCAATGTCAGGGAAAGTATCCGTTTTAGTCACCATGATAGTCCTCCACATCAATAATACGCACTTTGTCTTCTTGTACCTTTTCAATAATAAGTCGATAGTTTCCCGTAAGAGTTATAGAATACTGTCCGGCGCGGTTTCCTTTTAAGGGATGTAGCCTTAATGCACGATGCCCATATAGCTGTGAGAATTCATCCACGGCCCTTAAATCTTCTAATCGCAGTATGTACTTCCGTCCGACCGGGACGCCGAAAAGTCGGCTTGCTTCTGAGAAATTCGTGCTTGCATTAGTCAGACGATTTGACGAGAAATCTAAATACACCCTTACACCCTATGGATATAATATACATCAGTATATTTGATTTTGTCAAGGTGACTACTCTTTGAACTTAATCATCCCTTCTCTATTACCGTGTTTTTCAAAATAGACGAAATCGCTTAGCTTACGGCGCGTGTGCACGGGAGATTCGGCAGGATAGCCAATCGACAGGATGCAAATCAGTTTTTTCGTGGCAGGGATGGACAGAATCTTTTTAATAATACCGCTGATATTCGGATTTATCCAGCAGGCTCCCAGCCCCAGGGCATGCGCCGCCAACCAGATAGCATAAGCCGCCATAGTGCCATCCTGCACCGGGCAGGCAGTCCGCCACGGATTAACCACAACTGCAATCGCCAGCGGCGCTTCAGTTAGAAAAGAACCAAAGACAAACGACCGTGATATTCTTTTCTTTGTTTCCGGGTCGGTAATGACGATGAATTCCCACGGTTGAGAATTGACGGATGACGGCGCCCAGCGTCCCGCCTCCAGTAGCTTCTCAATTAGTTCGGGAGGCACCGGCTCTTTCGTATATTTCCGGATAGACCTTCTTGTCCTGATTGCTTCTAATACTTCCATCCGCTATCTCCGCACAGTGATTTTCTCACCGTCTTTGACTTTTCTCAATAGCGTGTCGATGTCTTTGATTTTGCCGATGACATTGACAGCACTGGCAGGTCTGATTTCATTCCCGCGGCTGATTGGCGTCTTTCCCAGGAAAATACACAGTGCCGGACCTTCCGGCCAATAGGCAATATCCCCTAGCGCCACTATTTCCTTCCCGTTTTCAACGCCGGTATGTAGAGTTACATAAAAATAAATCTCATCGCCCCAGAGGTTAGCCTCGCTGGTGATGGGCAGGGCATCATAGACCAGTCCGGCGGTTTTAGTGTCATTCAGGATAGCTTCGGCTTCAATGCCACCGACGACGATTTTAATGTCTTTATTCATACTGCCTCCCTAAAATCACAAGGGCGGGTCTAATGCCCGCCCCTGCAAGTAAATCTTTTGAATCCGTTTTACTTCTCCACAACCATTGCGATGCCCTGTCCACCGCCGATGCACATGGTAATGAGTCCCTTCTTCCAGTTCTCGTTCTTCATTTCGTACATCGCAGTGACGAGTATTCTGGCACCGGTAGCGCCGATAGGATGCCCCAGGGAAATACCACTGCCATTGGGATTGGTATTATCCAGGCTGAGCCCTAACTCTCTCACGGAAGCGATTGCCTGAACCGCAAATGCCTCGTTTACTTCGAAAACGTCAATATCTTTGACGGCAAGGCCGGCACGCATTAAAGCCTTTCGCGAAGAGGGAATAGTGCCCAAGCCCATATAAGCAGGGTCAACACCGCCGCTGGCATAGGATTTAATAGTAAGCCGTGGTTCCAGTCCGAGTTCTTTTGCCTTAGCGCGGGACATAACCAGCACTGCGGCAGCGGCATCATTAATACCGGAAGCATTACCGGCGGTCACGGTGCCATCTTTCCTGAAGGCAGGACGTAACTTCGCCATCTTTTCCATCGAGGTCTCCATCGGCCGCTCATCAGTATCAAAAACGATAGGTTCTTTATTTCCCTGCGGAATGATGACGGGGATGATTTCTTCCTTGAACTTACCGGCTTTGATAGCGGCGCGCGCGCGCTGGTGGCTGGTAACGCCAATCTGGTCCTGCTCTTCACGGGTAATTTTGTATTTGGCGGCAATAGCTTCTGCCGTATTACCCATATGGTAGCCACCGAATATTTCCCACAGTCCGTCGTAAACCATAAGGTCATAAATGTCATCTTTCGCATTTACACTCATGCGGTATCCGAAGCGGGCTTTGGGCAGAAAATAAGGAGCGAGAGACATGTTTTCCATACCGCCGGCGATAACCACATCCGCATCACCGCATTGGATTGCCTGCGCTGCAAGCACGACAGCTTTCAGACCGGAACCGCAGACCTTATTGATTGTGAAAGCATTGGTTTCTTTGGGAACACCTGCATAAATCATTGCCTGACGGGCAACGTTCTGCCCCTGTCCCCCCTGAAGAACACAGCCCATAATAACTTCATCAACCTGTACTTCTTTCAGAGCCTTATCCCAGTCGTCGGCTTTTTGTTCCAGCGGGCATACCTCGCCCTTCATCGCATCGGGACCGACATCAAGTAATTTCTTACCCGTTCCGGGGCGGAGTCCTGCCCTTCTCAAGGTTTCTTTAATAACCAGTGAGCCGAGTTGTACTGTCGGAATGTCCTTCAGCGCCCCGCCGAAAGAGCCGATGGCAGTTCTAGCACCGCTGACTACCACAACATCAGAATCATTCAAAATCATTGTCCTCCTTATTTTTAAGCATTATGTGTTGAATTTTTATGTTATTGTACTGGTCCTGCTATATCAGGAGCAGGCGGATTCAAATCTTCTTTCTTTGCCCATCTCGTGTGCTTAATCATCCACGGCACGGCAATCAGCAACACGATAATACTGATTACTTGAGCCTGATGCAGACCGAAGAGAAACGGCGTGCCGTCACGCAGGAAATCAACTCCGATTCGCCATATTGCATAAAACGCCAGATAGAGCAGGTAGAGCGAACCATCCGGCTTTAGCCTTTTCCTCAGCTTCAGCAATACACCGAAAATAATAATGTTGTAGATAATTTCGTAGGCGACAGTGGGATGCGTTGGGACTCCATAGGTGAAGCCGAAACTCTGCGGGTCGGTGTAGTTCAACCCCCAGGGCAGAGTTGTCGGTGTCCCATAGCAACAACCGTTGAAAAGACAGCCAAACCTGCCGATTGCCTGAGCAAAGATGATTGCCGGCGCCAGCAGGTCAAAAACATATCCGATTTTTACTTTCGCAATTTTGCAGTATATCCACACGCCCAGTGAAGCGCCCAGTACCGCTCCGTAAGCAGTCAGTCCTTCTCCCCCGATAATCTGTCCCGGATATTGCAGGTAATTAATCACCTTACCTGCATCGGCAAGTTCAGGGTGAAGGCTGGCAACCACGATATTATCAATCACATGGAGCACGCGCGCAAAAATGATACCGGAAGGGATACCTACCAGCGCCATCGAAAGCACCGTATCCAGTGAAATCTTAGCGCCCTTTTTTACCTGCAACCACATCCAGAAGACAAGCCACACCACTGCCAGGGCAAGAAACAGTCCGTACCACCGCAAAGAGAATGAACCCCATTCAAAAATTACAGGGTTGACCCCGAAATTAATCATTTATCCACTCGTCCAGTATTAATACCTTATCTATACTTTAGCGTAATCCGACCCGTTTTGTCTTGTCCGTGGTCGAAATGTCAACTTTTCGGTTCAGGTAATGGTAGGAAATAATAACCATTGCGAGTCCGCCGAAGGCGGGCGTGGCAATCTCCTATTGTCATTCCGTACTTGGTACGGAATCCATATTAATCGCTGGATTCCCGCCTTCGCGGGAATGACATTACGATGTATATTGTCTGTTGGCAATCTAGAAAGAGTAGCTTATATTGTTCTGCAATAGACCATTCCAGTAATATGATTTTTAAACATAAAAATGATGGTAATCAGCCAAAATTACTATGAGAAGGTATTATATGCAGTATCCTGACCTTATTTGGACTGGGTTAGTAGGTGTTGGCGGTTTCTTACTGTTAATTGGTCATGAAAAGGAGTTGAATAAGACTAACTGGTGGGGAGTAGGACTTTTATTCGTCGGTTTTCTATTTCAAGTGTATTGGGAATTAGCCACAAATCCGACAGGTGGAGATATCTTAGGAATAAACGCCAATATATTTGGAGTAACAATTATACTCATTATCGAGGAATTGTTGTTGATATGGCCAGGTTGGTATCGGAAATGGCTATCCAAGAGAAAGTTACAAAAGACAAAAAGTAGCGTTAATAAATAGTATCATTACTTTTGATACAGAAGACACTTTTAGTACAAAGCTCACGAGAGGCGAGAGAAATAAGACTAATCCTTTATTCATTTACTCAGTAATCCTTCCAATAACACCTGCGCCGCTTTCTTATCCAGAGGCTGGTTGTTATTGCCGCATTTCGGCGACTGAATACAGCCGGGGCAGCCATCTTCGCAGGGACATTCTTTCACAGTATCAAGCGTAACCTGCCATAACTGCTCAATCAACTCAAAACCCTTTTCCGCAATACCGACACCGCCGGGATGACCGTCATAAATAAATATTTGGGCTTTGCCGGTATCGGCATGAAAAACCGTGGACACGCCGCCGATGTCATTGCGGTCGCACAACGCAAAGAGTGGCAAAATACCAATGGCAGCGTGCTCGGTGGCATGCAAGCCACCCGGCAGATCCAACTGGTCGTTATTTACCTGCGCCATCGCTCTTTCAGACAGGTTGAACCAGAGCGCAATCGTCTGGAAAATCTGGGGCGGTAAATCCAGCGCTTCTTCCCCGAGCACTTCTTCGGTGAACTGCGCCTTTCTTTTGTAGCCGAGGACGGTAGTCTTCACTTCCACCTCACCAAGATAGACCTTAACATTCCGGGTATTCTTAGTACGCAGAGTTTTCAAAATACGGATATCGGTTAAATCTTTTGTCTGGGTATAGTAGTTGGGTTGCACAGGGCTGGCATAAGCCGTGTGAGTAGCCAAATCCAGCTTGTCGATATGATAGGTTTCCCCCTGGTGCAGGTAGATAGCGCCGGGATGTATCTGGAAAAAGGCAATGCCCGATTCAACCGTCTCCAGCAATGAGCCGGTGGAAGTATCGATAAGGGCATAATTCTCGCCGGAAGTGGAACGGATATTGATATCCCGCGCCGGATAAGAAATGCTGGCTGACAGGTACCACTTGCCACGGCGCTCTTTCATCACGCCGCGCGCCACCAGTTCGTCTCTTTCTTTGCTTAAAGCCGGACCGAAATACTTTTCATCGGCTTCGCGGAGCGGCATTTCCCAGGCGGCGCATAACAGGTGCGCCCGCAGGATATAAGGATTGTCAGGATTGACCAGCGCATTCTCGAAATTCTTTTGAAAAAAGAACTCGGGATGGCGCATAAAATACTGGTCCAGCGGGTTATCCAGACCGACAAGGAAGCTCAAAGATTGCTCTCTGCCACGACCGCTTCTGCCGGATTGCTGCCAGGCGCTGGCGATACTGCCGGGATAACCGGTGAGGATCGTAGCTTCCAAATCACCGATGTCTATACCCAGTTCCAGAGCATTGGTGGCGACCACTCCAAGTAACTTGCCGGAAAAAAGGTCATGTTCTATCTGTCGCCTGTCCTCCGCCAGATAACCGGCGCGGTAAGGCTTGATACGTTTTGCCAGAGCCGGTTTGATAGCACCGAGCTTATCCCGCGTGTAGGTATAAATCAGTTCGGTGAGACGGCGGCTGCGCGCAAAGGTCAATGTGCGGATATTTTGCACCAACAATTCTGTAAATAGATTCGTAGCTTCATAATTGGCGCTGCGGCGGGCAGTTTTGCCGTCGTCTTCCAACGGCGGATTCCAGAACACAAAATCCTTACCGCCATGTGGAGCGCCATCGTTATCCACCACAACGAACGGTAAGCCTGCCAGTTCCTCAGCGTGTTCGCCGGGATTGGCAATCGTTGCCGAACAAAAAATAAACTGCGGGTCTGTGCCGTAAAGATGGCACAGTCGGCGCAGGCGTCTTAAAACACCTGCCAGATGCGAACCAAAGACGCCGCGGTAGGTGTGAGCCTCATCGACCACCACATACTTCAGAGAACGCAGAAATCGCGACCATTGCTGATGGTTAGGCAAGATGCCGACGTGGAGCATATCCGGGTTACTCAGTATGATTCTGGCGTTTTTCCTTATATCACCCCTTTCAGGCGGAGGCGTATCGCCATCGAAAGTGGCAAAGTCCGTCAACTGGAATAATTCGGGGCAGAAATCTTCATGTAAAGTACGAAGCTGGTCTTGCGCTAGGGCTTTGGTCGGAAAAAGATACAGCGCCCGTCCATCAGGCTGGGTTAAAAGTGTCTGGAGGACCGGGATATTATAACAGAGCGTTTTACCGCTGGCGCTGGAAGTGACTACCATCACGTTTTTACCATGGCGGGACTGATTTACCGCTTCCGCCTGATGAGTGTATAAAGGCAGTAACTTGCGTTCGGTCAGGCACTCCTCCAGAGCAGGAGACAGCGGCATTTCCAGTTCAGCAAACATGGCATCACGCGGGCGGATATGCTCGATATGCGCAATCTGTCCGTAGTAAGAAGGCTGGGAAACTAAATAACTGAGGAAAGCCGAGGTATCCATCTTC
>JAQTPO010000013.1:18889-24105 GCA_028712845.1 Dehalococcoidales bacterium
AAAACGGAGATAAACTCCGTCTCACAACCAAGCACTTCGACATCCAATCGGGTGGTCTCGATGTAGTCCACAATGCGGGAGATCATTTCATTGGTATGACGGCCGTCATTGCTGACACAGCATACCCCGATGGTAGCAATTTGCCATTTATCCCCATTTTCGACTTCAGCAATGGAGACATGGAATTTATCGCGGACACGACTGATGATGGACTGCACCACCATTCTTTTGCCTTTGAGATTTTCATTCTCAGGAATACGCAGGTCTATTTTACACACACCGATATTCATCGTTTCCAGTCACCTGCATTATTAACAAAAGGGAAATAGCTAGAAGTTAATCTTCCTTCTGCTCTTCATTGGCATTATACTTGAATCTAGCACGTTCGGCGACAATGGAAAGGAGAGTGGCTGAAGCTCCTCTTGGTTGATACATGCCTACTTCCCATTCACTGATGGTCTGCTGGCGTGTGCCAAGTTGCTCCGCCATCTCGTTCTGAGTCAGATTGAGATGTGTCCGCAGGGCACGAATTTTTTCACCATCCCACCTGTTTCGCTTCCCTTTCTTCTCATTATCCATACTCAGATTTTACACGAATTAGTGTAAAAGGTCAATCTGAACCTGCACGGTTGACAGGAAATGGCATATGTCTTACCATTAGCAGAAGACATCTCTGGCAAACAAGTATGAAGTACTGCAGAATTATCATCAGCACAATTATCCTAATCCTCACGGCGATAGCATTACTGCCGGGCGCATTTGTTTCTGCGGCGCCGACTATTTCAGTAACGCCGACAACAGGCGTGTCTGGTACCAGAGTGACAGTAAGCGGGTCAAGCTTTAGCTCATACTCCGGCGACCAGCTTTCGGTTTATTTCGATGATACCAGGGTCATCCCAGACAAGATTACGACATCTGGCATCGGCATTTTCCAGACTACCTTTATGGTCCCTGATGTTACATTATCAGGAGCCCATATTGTCAGTGTCAGAAGGGAAACAGGTGCAGTCCTGGCAGAAAGCCAATTTTACGTACCCGCTCCGGGAATTATCTTGAACAAATGGGGTGGGGTAGTTGGCACGACTATCGATATACTCTGTAAAGGCTTTTATGCAAACGCCGAGATAAGCATTCAATACTACCCTACCGATACAGGGGAGACATTGGCGACGCAGGCAACCAATGATGCAGGGGAATGCGCCGTCCAGCTTATTATCCCGGCAAGCTCTACTGGCAACCACAAAATCGTTGCGAAAAATGACAAGGGGAATTCCGCTCAAGCGGACTTTGAGGTCACTCCTTCCCTCAGCATCAATCCTGCAACAGGAGCCGTAGGCGATAAAGTAGATATCTCCGGGTCCGGTTTCATCGGGAATAGTGAGATAGGCGTAACTCTACACGGAAACAGAGTAGCTTTTGCCCGGGTATCAGAGAGGGGTTCTTTCGATGCCATATTCTATGTGCCTGTCATTAAAGCCGGAACGTATGCCATCGAGATAGAAGACTCCGCCCGCGCTAAAAGATGGATAGATTTCACCATCGATTCCAGAATTACCCTTAGCAAATCGGCAGGTGAAGCAGGGATGAAGCTCACAGTCAACGGCACCGGTTTTGAGGTTGGAGGCATCGTCACCGTAAAATATGACGCCGCGGAAATATCATGGTTGGTGGCTGATAGTAATGGCTCATTCTCCTTCTCATTCGATGTGCCCACAGGCATTGCAGGATCGCATATCGTCACTGCAAGCGATGGACTCAACACCAGACAAAAAGTTTTCACCGTGGAGTCAGAAGCGCCGCCGGCACCGAAACCAATTGTTCCCAAACGTGATTCTATGGTGGGGGCACAGGTGTCTTTCGACTGGGAAAGCGTCTATGACCCGAGTGAGCCGGTAGCCTACACACTTCAGATTGCCAGAGATGATGATTTCTTTAGTCCTATACTGGTAAAGAAAGCTTTGTCCCTTTCACAATATGTGTTGACTACGGAAGAAGCATTACTGCCCAGCCGGCGATTTACCCACTATTACTGGCGGGTGAGAGCCACCGACAGCGCTTCAAATGCGGGTGAATGGTCCGAACCGATTAAATTTCAGGTCGAACCATCCAATACTCTCCCGGATTGGGCAAAATATGTCCTCGGGGCTGTTGGTGTTTTACTGATAGTTTTGCTGGTCTTCCGCATCAGGAAAGCAACACGCAGGACTGAAAAGAAGCCGGGGAAAGCTTAGCCTAAGTATTGGCGCTAAGGATTCTGATAAGCTTGGTCTCCACCTTAATCATAGGGAGTTTATCCACTTCCTGCAATGCTTCCTGAATATCTTTTTCTTTAGCCAGATAGGTTGTCATCACGATTGGTACAAATCGCGTGGAAACAGGTTCCTTCTGAATCACACCGGCAATGCTGATATTGTATTTCCAGAAGATGTTACAGATTTGCGCCAGAACTCCCGCCTGATTCTGGACACTGAACCGTAAGTAATAACGCCGCTCGGCGTCTTCAGTAGAACTTAAAACCAGAGGAGCAGGTGAGGTCGGCATCGGTAATTGCCTACCCTCGACGATATCTGCCAAATCTTTCACCACGGCATCAGTAGTAGGATATACCCCTGCTCCCGGCGCCACCAGCCCTGATATGACACCATACTCGTCCTCAAGCTCCGTCCCATTGTATGCCCCCTCGAGCGAACCCAGTAAAGATGACTGCGGCAATAAAGCCGGATGCACACCGACTGCAAAGGAATCCTTAATCTGTTCAATCACACCAACCAGCTTAATGGAATACCCCAGTTCTTCCGCATACTGGATATCTTGAGTAGTGATATTTCTGATACCCTCGATTGTGAAAGACGGTACTGTTTGATAAGAATTGGTAATCAGTTTCAGGAGGATGCGGATTTTATTAGCGGTATCGATGCCATCAATATCATCGGAAGGGTCACGTTCCGCCAGCCCCTTCTCCCTGGCTTCTCTCAATGCCTCTTTGAAGGTCTTATCGTCCCGCGCCATTGTGGAGAGAATATAGTTCGAGGTGCCGTTCAGTATAGCGTAGATTCTCTTGAATTTCTTGGCAGCGGTGCCGGCTTGCTGAAACTCGTGAATCAAGGAATGGCAGCCGACAAAGCTGGCTCTAAATCCGACCCTGCGTCCTGACCTGATAGCCTGAGAAAAAATACTTTTACCCTCAGCGGCAAGTAATTTTTTGTTGGCAGTCACCACATCTTTGCCATTCTTCATCGCCTGTGTAAGAATGGTTTTCGCCGGCTCTATGCCGCCGATTAACTCAACGATTATATCGATATCCGGGTCATTAACAACTGATTCCCAGTCGTCGGAGAGATAACTTTTAGGGATTTTCACCGGACGTCTTTTCTTCAGGTCGATATCAACGACTTTGACCAGCTCCAACCCGTTAATGCCCTTTTCATAGAGTGCCCGCACGACACCGACTCCGATATTCCCGAAACCGATGACTGCTACCTTTTTTACTGATGACATGGCTAATCTCCTCGGGGATTTTACCTTTCAATCAGCCAATATTAGCTTGATAGTAAGCAATGTGTCAACTAGGCTTTCCTTTCGCTTCTCTCGGTTCGTAATTATTTGCCGCCTCCACCACCAGCGCCAGACTCATCAGGAAATCATCGTGTCCTTTTGACGGTTCAACAAAGAAATTCATTGTCTGGTTTGGTCTATACCGGCTTTTTGCCTTTTCAATCTCCGCATGGAACTCCTGAGATTCGTGAGAACCATCACTGCTATACATTTTTAGTCTGCCTGAATTGACTGCCGCCAGCAAATCGAACCCCAGCTTTGACTTCGATGGCGCAGTGAAGGTAAAAGGGATAATTTTTGACCCTATTGCCTGCTTCAAAAAAGAAGCCACCGGCTGACCGATACCCGTGGCATCGACAACGACTTTCTTGCATCCCCAGACATGCTTCAGAATATCAACCAGTCGGGGATACAGTTCCGTGTGTTTTTTACCGGTCCACCAGTAATGTTCCACAATCCGGACGGCGGGCTGTTTCTGAAGCTCGTTGACAACGGCGAAGTCAAGCTCACCGATGGTAATCACCGTCGAATCCTGATACGGCTTCATCGACCGTAACCGTGCATCATCGGCTTCTTCAGCCTCTCCCGCTAAATCAATACCGGCGACATAAACCCTGCCATTCTCAGGAGCGTGTTTTCTGGGGTGGTTGCCCTGAAGCTGGGCTTTCTGCTGCGCGGAGAGAAAGCCGCCACCACCACGAATCGGCAGTAAGCAATACTGCGTCAAAAACAAAGGGTGGTTTTCACCCAATCGCTGCCTTTCTGCTTCGACGTAAGCCTGATAATCGGGATTAAATTTTGCCACATCCTGCCAATCATAATGGAAATGCCGCCTGATGCCATCCTTCTTTTCCAGTTCCAGATTGGTCTGCTTTATCTCTTCCAGCAGCGTGGTCTCATCCCAGGTAGTGCCGTAATGAACGGTCGTCACATTTGTCGTAGCGCCCATCGGCTTGAAGTCTTTAGTGTATTTGTCTTTACTGACATCCTGCGATTCGTCGATTTCGAGGAGGATGTGAGCGGTATTACCCACGACATTCGCGGACTCATCGGCGGAAAGAAAAATCGCCCGGGCATTGCCCAGGCGGATAATATAGCCAAGCTCGCTGTTCCAGAGGCGGCTATAACCGGCATCGTTCAAGCGGTCAATCAGACGCATCATTGAAATCACGGTTTGCGGCTTGAAGGTAGGGGAACATTTGATGAGATTCTGCGGCTCGGGAATATAAAGGGTCAGAAGCAAAAGCTCCAGTTGCGCCGAAAGCTCGTTCTTGCCGCCCTGACGGGCAATCTCAACGGAAAAAGTAAGCCCCTTTCTCTTAAAAACACTATCCAGAATCGCCAGGGCGACTTCACGCTGGTAAGGGCGCAGTTGCCGCAAACCCAGTGGGCTGAGGGAATCACTTTTTGATGACCGACCCGATGCCGATGCCGAGCGGGAGGGCAACATCTCTGAGCACATTGGCAATCGCCTCCTTCAGTCCCTGCTTGTCACCTTTGCTGATGTTATATCTGGTCATCACCAGCCGCACCAGGGTATTAATTGCCTGCATAATCAGTTTGATGTTTTCCGGGTCACGCTTAATGAGCGACTTGATTTTGATTCTCAGCAAAGCAATCTCGCCGTCAATGCCTTCGACTTCGGTTGCCTGCTCATAGTC
>JAQTPO010000125.1 GCA_028712845.1 Dehalococcoidales bacterium
ATAAAAGCCTTTCTTCTTACCGTGATTGCTAATTCATGTTTAATTAAAAGCAGTGTTTTATTCATGCTCGCCGCCGGCAACTTTAATGAAGATTTCATTCAGCGAAGGAGTGGACAATTCAAAACGATTAACGATGATTCCCTGTCTTACCAGTCTCTCCAACAGCATTTGAGGTGTCGTCTTCGTGTCCAGTATCAGCTCAGTAGCCTTATTATGGACGCGCTTTTCCATTACTCCCTCAATCTCCCCCAGTTCTCCGCCGCATTCCACGATGACAGAATTGCTCCTGTATCGGGATTTGATTTCGGCCAGTTTGCCGTAAAGAACCATACGCCCTTTGTTAATCATCAAAAGGCGGTCGCTAAGCTCCTCGATATCATTCATCCGATGGGTGCTCATAATGATGGTTTTGCCCGTGTTTTTTAACTCCATAATCATGTCTTTAAGTAATTGCGTATTGACCGGGTCAAGACCCGCGAATGGTTCATCCAGAATAATCAAATCCGGTTCGTGGATGATGGTGATAATGACCTGGACGATTTGTCCCATACCGCGGCTCAGCTCTTCAATTCTCTTGTTTTTATGAGGCAATAGGTCGGCTCTTTTTAGCAGTTCCTCGCCTCGCTTTATCGCCGCTTGCTTATCAACACCCTTCAGGGAGGCAAAATAGACGATGGACTCGATGATACTCAGTTTTTTATAAAGGCCTCTTTCCTCCGGCAGGTAGCCAATATGGTTCTTGCTAGCTTCAGTCAGTTTTTTGCCGAGAATCTTGATGTCACCGGAATCGGGTTTAATGATATCCATCATCATACGGATGGTGGTGGTCTTGCCTGCGCCATTAGGTCCAATCAAGCCGAAGATTTCGCCCTGATTGACGCTAAAGGAAACATCGTTGACTACAGCGCGGTTGCCGTAAGCCTTGAGGATATGATTGACTTCCACGGAAAACATGCTTAGCGCACCTTCCTAAAATCATTAGTAATTATAGCACACAAGGGTTTATTGGCTATATGCCTATTTCAGTACCAGTACCATGATAACATTGACACGACAAAATTGTGTCTGGTAAAGTAAGAGTGTTTTCATAATATAATATTGGCTACTCTTCGAGTCGGTGCGCCTGTATTATTTTTAAATGGTTCACCGACCGCAGGGCTTCTAAAAAAGCCCTAAGGGTATTTGTAGAAATGCAAATACCTCCCGTGTTTGGAAAGGAGAGATGACTCAAATAGCTATTGCTTTTGGGCGACTCCTTTGGGGTGCCCATTTTTTTTGGCACTTAAGGATTAGGAACGAGAAGGAGGTGCCTTATACCTTATAATTTATTAACGATTCCGCAATATCTATTCAAAAAGTCATCATAAAAGGAGCGCAAAACAAGTGAAATTTCTTAAAAATCCGGTTCTGAAGATACTTCTGGCGACCGCAGTTTTACTCGGTCTCCTGAGTTCACTTTTGGGTTGTAGCGGTACGACAACGCCCACCACAACGGCAACCCAACCCACAAAACCAGCCAACCCCGAATTAATTCTTTCCAGCACCACGAGTACGCGCGATTCCGGCTTGTTCGATGTCCTGATCCCGATGTTCGAAGAACAGACGGGTTACAAGCTCAAATCTGTCTACGTCGGTTCCGGAGCAGCAATGGCAATGGGAGCTCAGGGTGAAGCCGATGTATTAGTCGTTCATTCTCCAGCCGCCGAAGTGACTTTTATGAATGATAGCAGCGGCATTAATCGACAATTATTAATGCATACTGATTACTTGATTGTCGGTCCGAAATCAGACCCGGGTGGGATTAAAGGTATGCCCTCCGCCGTCGAAGCCTTTAAGAAAATGGCGGAGGCTCAAGTGACATTCTATAGTCGGGGCGATAACTCCGGTACAGATACAACCGACAAGAAAATCTGGAAATCCGCGGGAGTCACGGTTGCAGACGGCTCAGCCGAGAATCCGAGCTGGTATATTGAAGGTGGTGCCGGTACAGGTATGGCAACCTTGTTGAATGTTGCCTCTGAGAAACAGGCTTATACCCTGACCGACCGCGCTACTTATCTCAATAATATGAGCACCCTGGACCTGGACATTCTTGTTGAAGGGGACCCCATCCTTCTTAATGTTTATCATGTAATTCAGGTGAATCCGGCGAAGTGGCCGAAAGTTAACGCTGAGGGAGCGAAAGCATTCTCGGATTTTTTGTTGAGTGCTGCTACACAAGACGTCATAGCTAAGTACGGGATAGATAGGTTCGGGAAACCGTTATTCTTCGCGGATGCGGGGAAAGCGGAACCGGTTGCGACGGCAACTGCGACGGCCACAGCAACTGAAAGCATATCTCTCACTGTAGTTAATGGTTCTACGACGAAAACATACACTCTTTCCGCTTTCAAAGCCTTACCTGCTACTGCTGGCTCAGGTATGACCAAGAATAAAGCTGGGACAATCAGCACGTCTGATAAATATGTTGGCGTCAGTCTGATTGACCTTATTAATGCAGTCGGTGGAATGAAAGACACCCAGTCCGTAAATGTAATCGCCAGCGATGGTTATATCAGCACGTTAACCTACGCACAGATTTATCAAGGTACTTTCAATATCATGGACAAAGATGGTAATCCTGCAACCGCAACGCAACAACCCGTAGTCGTACTAGTTTACTTGAAAGCCGGCGTTGCGCTGGATGCGAAATCCGGTCCGATACAGATGGGTATTATGACTGCCACCGACCAGGTTTCCGAAGCATCCGTGTGGGTGAAACAGGTAGTCAAGATAGAAATAGTTAATCCGTAATAACAAAAACAGTTTAAAGGACAATGGGAGTCTGCTTGATATCTCACAAAAGGTACATGATATAGTATGAAAAGGTAACGCTATGGATTTATTAGAAGGTATCAAGCAGGCTTTCCTCCTCCTGATTCATGGAGACCGGCAAATGATAGAAATTGCCGTATTATCCCTGCTGGTCTCCGGGGCAGCGACGGTATTTAGTCTCATAATCGGCATACCGGCTGGCGCAGCCCTTGGTCTGAATAAGTTCCCCGGCAAACGTTTCCTGGCAAGTCTGATAAATGCCGGCATGGGCGCTCCGCCGGTCGTAGTCGGTCTTATTGTCACAATGTTCCTGGCTCGCAGCGGACCTCTCAACTTTCTGCATATCCTTTACACACCTGCCGCTATGGTCATAGCACAGGTCCTCATTGCCTTTCCGCTTGTCGCGGGTTTCACCATGGCGGCGGTACAGCAACTCGACCCCAAGCTGCGGATGCAAATCTATGCGCTGGGAGCTTCACGGAGTCAAATGGTCTGGCTATTGCTGAAAGAAGCGCGTCTGCCTTTGCTGGCGGCAGTTATGGCAGGATTCGGTGCGGTTATTTCAGAAGTCGGGGCATCGATGATGGTTGGCGCTAACATCGTCGGACAGACGAGAGTCATGACGACTGCAATTGTAGGTGAGGTTAGCAAAGGAGCGTACTCGCTGGCAATAGCTCTCAGTATTCTACTGATGATACTGGTTTACCTGGTCAATCTTCTCCTGACATGGATTCAACAGCGGAGTCGCAACAAATGATAAGCCAACCATTCGCAACTGCATCCGTAAGAACCCGCGGGCTTACAATGGTGTATGGTGACCGCACTGTGCTCGATATCACATCGCTTGAAGTAATTCCCGGGGAAGTTCTGGCAATCATAGGTCCCAATGGCTCAGGAAAAACAACTCTTCTGCTCAACCTGGCTTTGCTTATCAAGCCGACTAAAGGAATGGTCTTCTATGACAACATTCCGATCACCGGAAGAAAACAGATGCTCGAACTGCGGCGGCGTACGGCAACGGTTTTCCAGGAGCCTCTTTTACTGGCTATGTCCGTAAAGGAGAATGTGACGCTCGGGTTAAAACTCCGCAAAATCAGAGATACCGAAGCAAAACAACGCGCGCGGAAATGGCTGGAGCGGTTTGGCGTGATTAATCTTGAAAACAGGTCACCGCGTACCCTCTCTAGTGGCGAAGCAAAAAGGGTGAGTCTGGCGCGTGCCTTTGCACTACAACCTGAGGTACTTTTCCTCGACGAGCCATTTACTGCGCTGGATAGCCCCACCAGGCAGGCGCTACTTAATGATTTTGAAAGAGTGCTGCGGGAAACTAAAGTAACAACCGTGATGGTGACTCATGACCGTAACGAAGCTCTCGTGGTGGCACACCGCGTAGCTGTACTCCTTGGTGGAAAACTCCGCCAGTTAGGTGCACCGGACGAAGTCTTCAATTATCCGGTAGATGAAGAAGTGGCAGAGTTTGTGGAAGCCGGTAATATTCTCGATGGTAAAGTTATCGAACAGAGCAATGGAATGGGGGTCGTTAGCATCGGGACGCAATTGATAGAAGTGGTCTCTCCGCTACCTGCCGGCACCAGGGTTACGGTATGTTTACGATTCGAGGATATTACTTTAGCGGTTCCTCCCACCAGTGAGGTTTCCAGCAGTGCGAGAAACCGGTTAAACGGTGTCATTACTAAAGTTTTGCCATTGGCAGCACAGGCTAGAATCACATTGAACTGCGGCTTTCCGTTGACTGCACTGATAACGAAACGCAGTTGTGATGACATGAAATTGGGTGAAGGGAAAGAAGTCATCGCTACTTTCAAAGCATCGATAATCCATCTGATTCCACATTATTAATTACCTACCGAACTCCCTATCTCTTGACAAATCCAATACATCGCCATATAATTCAGGTAAAATTACATGAAATATTATAGGAAATAATTCGTGAAATGTTACGTATTACTGAGCTAGCCAGAAAAATCGGGGCTTCCGTAGATGAAATTCACTACCTCGAGAAAAAGGGGTTCATAAAATCCGTTAAATCCCGGCTGACACAGCGGGAGGTGAGACATTTTCAGGATACGGATACGCGTAAAGTTCAACTGATTATTAAGTACCGCCGTCAGGGCTTTACCTGGGATGTAGCTTTCCAGAAAGCCCGACAGGAGTTTGATAAGCCCACGCTCTTTGACCGAGGGTAATAGAAGAACAGGGTAACAGGGGGTGGTTTATGGCTAAAGTAACACTTCATACAGGTCCGGGTGTTTTCGAGGTGCTGGCACATGTTTGCCGGAATCCGTCCGAGGCTCTCAAGCAGTTTGTGGAGAATGCGGCGGATGCCGTCGAGCAGGCACAAACCGAGGAAGGGCAAATTCTACTCAAACTGACTTATCAGCCCCTTCTTAATGGCGTGGGCGCGCATGCCCTGAAAAGCATTACTGTGGAAGACAACGGCGTGGGCATGAATGCGGAGAAGATGAAACAGGTTCTCCAGCAAATCGGCGATTCGGAGAAGCTCCACCTGGCGTTAAGAGGAGAGCAAGGCATCGGTCTGCTGGCTTTTGCGCTTATCGCCGAGGAATTGCATCTTGCTTCCACCGCAAAAGACGGGGAGCCGTCCAGTTGCCTGGTGCTGAAGCGTCAATGGTTGAAAAAAGGGCATGCCGAAATCCTCCAGAAATGCCCTCAACACGAGCATACT
>JAQTPO010000126.1 GCA_028712845.1 Dehalococcoidales bacterium
TTGCCGCTGGACGGTAAGCGGAATCCGATTCTATGAGCGTGCAGGAACTGGCGGTCCAGATGGGCGGATTTCATGCCGTAGGTCGTATCGCCGACAACCGGGTAGCCGATTGCTGCCAGATGCACGCGAATCTGGTGCGTGCGTCCCGTTTCAGGCGTTATTTCCAACAGGGTGTAATTTCCTAGATATTTGATAACGCGGTAGTTGGTGCGGGACTGCCTGCCCCGACTTTCCCCCGTAACAGACATTTTCTTACGGTCGCCGGAATCCCGCCCGATGGGTGCCTCAATGGTGCCTCGCTCCGGCTTGAGATGCCCCTGAACCAGTGTCAGGTAAACTTTCTTCACTGAGCGTGCTTTGAACTGGTCGGATAGATTGGTAAGCGCCGTGCTGTTTTTCGCCACCAGCATGACCCCGGAAGTGTCTTTGTCTAACCTGTGGACGATGCCGGGTCGGGTTGTATCATCCGCATCCGGCAGGTTGGACAGGTGTGAAAGGACGGCATTAACCAGCGTATGACCGGGATGCCCCGGCGCCGGATGTACGGTCAGACCGGCTGGTTTATCAATCACCAGCAAGTCGTTATCCTCATAGAGAATTTTGACCGGGATAGCTTCCGGCTGAAGGTCGCTGGGTGAGGACGGGGGAATATTAGCTTCAATCCGCTCGCCGATTTCCGGCTTGTAGCTGGCTTTTTCCTGACGTCCCTCGACGGTAACAGCACCGTTATCAATCAGTCTCTGCGCCTGTGTTCGTGACAGCAAAGGGCAGTTTTCGCTGACGAGCTTATCGAGGCGGATACCGGGTTTATCAACGGTGAATCGATATTGCTTCGGGTTCTGTTTCATATGAACCCCCTATTTACTCTCGCGGATAGTCTCACGCAAGAGAGCATAGATAACCAGAATGACGCCGATGGTGATGGCAGAATCTGCCACGTTAAATACCGGAATAAATCCAACGTCGATGAAATCCGTAACACGTCCGAATCTTATTCGGTCAATCAGATTCCCGAGGTCGCCGCCAAGAAGCAAGCCCAGCGCTATCCTGTTTGGCACATTGACGAATTGTGGGTAACGCCGGTAAATATATACGCCGAACCATGAAAGCAGAATTAAGCCCGCTATTGCCACGATGCTCAGTACCAGCGAATATCCCTGAAATGCGCCAAAAGCAGAGCCGGTGTTTTGTATATGGATAATTCTTACGAAACCCAGTTGGTAAATAGTTTCCCCATCAGGAGGGAAAGAACGTATCCATTCTTTAGTAAAAATGTCACCGGCAATGATTATCAGGGTGGTGATGAGGATGAGTAAGTTCCGCCAGAGTTGCTTGGGATTACCTGCTTTTTCCATTCTTAGCCTGAAGAGCTTTGCAGTTCATGCAACGTCTCGTCGCCAGAAGAACTTCCAGACGGGCGGGCTCAATGGGTTTGCCGCAGGATTCGCAGAGACCATAAGTGCCTGAATCGAACTTGCGCAGGGCATTATCAATGGCTTCCAACTGCTCTTTGATGCGTTTCTCCATTGCAAGGCGTCTTTCCAGTTCGAGGCTTTCGGTGGCTTCCTCTTCTCGCTTGCCAAAAGGACTCCCCTCGCGCCTTTCCTCTGAAGGTCGGCCTGCGTCATTCAGTTGCTCCAATTCCTCAAGCAACCGCTTTTTCTCGCTCTCTAGTTTAGACCTGACAACTTTAAGGTCGGGCGTCATGTGTTTCTCCTAACGGATAAGCTATTATACTCGCAAATTCAAACTAATGACAATAAATTAAGAACAAACAATTCAGGGCTCATCTATCGTTTTGGATAATTGATTATCTGTCTATTGAAGACAATCTGTCAAGTAAGAGTGAGGATGTTACTGCTATTGTAGCCCTATTACAAATTATTCGCAACTTTTTATGTTCAATGCATAAAAATATAGTTTTAAGGATTGTATGGAGTAATGTTTCTGTGTGCTATAATCTGGGGAGAATGAATGTGGATAGATTAAGGCGACACGTCAAAATAGTATGTACCCTGGGCCCCGCCAGTAACTCCCCCGAAACCATCGGAAGAATGTTGCAAAGCGGGATGGACGTTGTTCGTTTGAACCTGTCTTATGGTACTTTGGAGGAACATTACCAGACGATTGCCAGAGTACGTTCCGTAAGCCAGAAAATGAAGCTTCCCACGGCGATTCTTTTAGACCTTCCCGGTCGGAAACGTCGCACCGGCGATGGAAAAGCTGTCTTCGGTGACCATCTTCAGTTCGCTCAGTCCAATCAAGTTGATTTCATCGCTCTTTCTTTTATCACCTCAACACAACAGGTGGAAGAGGTAAAATCGCTACTCAAAGATATGGGTATCAGCATCCCTATCATTGTCAAAATAGAGAAGGGCGAGGCTCTAGCAGTAAGTAGCTCCATTGTTGATATCGGTGACGGAGTGATGGTTGCTCGTGGTGACCTGGGGCTGCAAATCAGTATCGAGAAAGTGCCGCTAGCTCAGAAAAAAATCATTCGTGAGGCAAATCAGCGTGGCAAGCCTGTCATTACCGCAACCGAGATGCTGGAATCAATGGTGAAATCAGCAACACCCACGAGAGCCGAGGCAACCGATGTTGCGAATGCTGTCCTCGATGGGACTGATGCGGTGATGCTCTCTGAGGAAACCTCCATCGGGAAGTACCCTGTTGAAGCAATTGAGATGATGTCAAAGATAATACTGGAGGCGGAGACGGTTTTTCCTCATGATGATGTTATCCGCGAACCGCAGGGGGAGTTTCTAAATGAGGTAGATGATGCTACCGCCCGAGCCGCCTGTCAGATTGCCTACCAGATTGAGGCAAAAGCTATCGTTGCGCTAACCGCCAGCGGTACCACTGCCTTGCGAGTAGCCAAACACCGGCCGAGTCAATCCATTCTGGCGGTCACTAATTCGGAAACTGTGATGAGGCGACTTGCTCTTGTCTGGGGTGTTTACCCTCTCATTAAATCCATACCGGCAAACCTGGAAGAATGGTTGGAATTAGCCCGTGCAACAGCTCTGGAAACAGGCATCGCGAAAGCAGACGACCTGATAGTGGTTACAGCAGGGTTCCCGCTAGGAGTGACCGGAAGTACCAATCTGGTAAAAGTACACAGTGTCTAAGCAATTATGCCGTGATGGCAAGAACTTTCTCATTACCCCAGATACTTCTGCGCTAGCCTGACCAGAAAGTCGGTTTTTAGCTCGAGGCTGGCAATATCAATCATTTCGTTTTTCCCATGCACCGATTCGCTTAATGTCTGGTCCATATTGAGTGTCAACACACCTGTCCCGTAACTCGGTATGCCCATTTCCCGCAGATATCTGGAATCGGTGGCGCCAGTGCAAATCGTCTGCAAAATGGGCACATCCCCGACAAACTCTTTCAAAGTGCTTTCGATAAGTCGATAGTATTTATTGTTTGCATTCGAAAAAGAAGGCGGATGGTACTGTAGAGGTTCTGCTTTGATATCGCCGAGGATTTTTCTCAACTCATTGGTGACATACTCCCAGTCCTGTCCGGGAAGGGTCCTGATATCAATCTGAGCTTCACACTTATCCGGCACGATGTTCGTCTTGACGCCGCCGTGAATCATATCCGGCGAGATTGTCATTCGGGTGACTGCTGAAAGGTACAGGGCAATCATTTTATCGCTCAACTTATTGAGAATATTATCGATATTAACTTCATTGACTTCTTCATGCAAACCATTGAGTCGGGCAATAGTCTGTATCAGGTTCTTGGTCTCAGGGGGTTAATATAACACGCGGCTTGTAGTCTGCCAGCCCGTTGATTACCTTTGCCATTTTCACAACGGCGTTTTGCCCCGGTACCGGCACGGAACCGTGAGAACTAATACCTGCTGCTGTCAGCTTCATCCACGCCGGACCTTTTTCCCCGACCGATAAAGAGTGGTGGGTCTTGCCGTTCATACTCAGTGGTTCGGCGCCCTCATTGATGACAAAATCAGCCCTGATTTTATCCGGATATTTTTCAGCCAGAATACCGGCACCAAGCGCACCACCAACCTCCTCGTCGGCAGTGGCGGCAAAAATTAATTTTCCCTTCAGCTTCGTTGTCTGCGATAGGCGAATGACAGCACAAGCCTCGGCGGCGACCATCCCCTTGCAATCGATTGCGCCGCGACCGTGTACAAAGCCATCCTTGATATCTCCGGAAAAAGGCGGAAAGTCCCAGCCTTCCGATGCCGGTACGACATCGGTATGGGAGAGGTAAAGAAGTTTTCTCTCGCCTTCTCCAAGACAGGCAATAAAACTTCCCCGCCCCGGCTCGGGTTCGATAATTTCGCTGGGGATATGGTGCCGGTCAAAGAGGCGTTTCAGGTATTGCGCCACCGCTGTTTCACCGCCGGGCGGATTAACCGATTGGATTTTAATGAGGTCGGAAAGGATATTCTCGACCGCCGGAGCGCCGGCTTTCCCCGATGGTTTTATATTCATAAGTATCACCCACTTTGAATACTATGTCATACTGAGCACTTCGTTCCCCAGTATAAACTCCGCGAATGTATCTAGTTTCTCTAATGTTCTTGTTTTTCGCTCAGGTTACTAGATTCATTCAGTCGCTTTGCTCTTTCAGAATGACGTCCGTCAGTTTTTGTCCGGCTTCGTAGGCTTTTTGCAGGGCTTCGGTCTGTTTCAAAATGGCGCCTTTCCCATCTATTTTTGAGAAGAGCAGTTCGCCGGCAAATTCAATGTCCAGCACATGAAACCATGTTTTTACAATCTCCTGCGTCGGCTCGAACATATTTTGGATACGTGTCGCCCCGACCGAAATCAAAAAGCCTCTCCGCTTCCGTTCTCTGCTCAGAGGCGGGATTTTGAGGACATACTTACGCGCCCAGAGACACTGGCAGCGGTCAATCGCTGCCTTGACTGTTGCCGGCGGTCCAAGGAACTGCACCGGCGAAGCCAGGACAATAACATCCGCCTGTTCAAACTCATCGTAAATCTTCTGCATATCGTCCTGAATCCGGCACTTGCCTTCTTTGAGGCAGGCATCACAATGCTGGCAGGGGGTAATCTTCAGGTCGTTGAGGTAAATTGTGTTTACCTCTGCTCCCTTGCTGACAGCGCCCTTTAATAGTTCAGACAGCAACAGGTCAGTGTTACCGTTGCGGCGCGGACTGCCGAAAATACCCAGTATTTTCACTTTTGCCCCTCGATGGTTTTTAGAATGGCTGATTCTCTGCTGCGCATCGCCTTTTTACGTACCGGGATGTCATGGTCGTAGCCAAGCAGATGGAGGACACCGTGAATCAATAATATTGTTATTTCCCTTTCCTGAGAATGCCCGTGCTCCTCAGCCTGCCTGACAGCCTGCGGATAAGAGATAATAATGTCGCCAAGATGCAGTTTACCATCGGGCACACTGATAAAATCAGGCTGGTTCTTGACCTGTTCATTCATCGGGAA
>JAQTPO010000127.1 GCA_028712845.1 Dehalococcoidales bacterium
GGAAACATTTCTCCGCCGGACATGATGTCGGCACTAAAGAGGAACTGGATGACGAAGAAAAACGGGGGTTGTACAGGGATAGGTATCGAAGGTATTCGACAGTGCGGGCTTATTGTATGGAAAACAGCCTGCGCTGGCATAATCTGCCCAAGCCGACCATTGCGATGGTGCAGGGTTATTGTATCTTTGGCGGGTGGATATTCGCCGCATCTATGGACATGGTTTTTGCCGCGGAAGATGCGTTGTTCTTACCCTCTCACACGCAATTTTTCACCGTGCCTTGGGACATCGGTTACCGCAAAGCTAAAGAGATTCTCTTCGAACACCGGTTTGTCACTGCCTGGGAGGCTGTCAAATACGGGTTTGTCAACAGGGTTTACCCGAAGGAAAGATTGGAGGCGGAGACGCTTGCCTATGCCGAGCGTATCGCTGATAACTGGTTATCCGACCCTCTGCGTATCCGGAATGTTAAATTCTCCATCAATCACATGATGGATACAATGGGTTTCTCTGCTGAGATGGGTGCGGCTTACCAGAGTTACTTTATTGCCAAGGAACCGGTTGTTGCTGAGCGTGAACGTGATGATAAAGGCGGTCTTGCCAACGTGCAGAAAGCAACCCAAAACCTGGAATTGACTAAAGAGTGGCTGGACCGGATGAAATAGTCCGGTAACAAAAGATTTTAATACGGGCAGTATGTCCGATTGGTTCTGCTTGCTTTTGGTTGTGGTTTTTATCTTTTATTGACAACCTTAAGCAAGCAGAACTTATTACCATAAGGTAATTCTGGTTATAAAAGAGGCAGAAGCTCTTGCGGATGTTTTATCAGTGTCTTTGCGCCACCGGCTAAAAGTTCATCAGCACACCGAAAACCCCACAGAGCACCTACCGGATACATATTTGCGCTACAGGCTGTTTTCATATCAACCTCCGAATCACCTATGTAAAGGAATTGTGATGGGCTGATACCGAGTTGCTTTGCTATCTGTAACGCTCCCTTCGGGTCAGGTTTTTTAGGTAAAGCAGGCATAGCGCCTATTACCAGGTCGAAATGCCAGCGTGATAGTAGTTTGGATACCATCGTTTTAGTCAGGTCATCAGCTTTATTGGAGAGCACTGTTATACTGAGATTTCTGGCGGTTAAAGAGTCCAGCAGTTCAGGAATATCCGGGTACGGGTGCGTATTGTCTGCCCAATGCTTGGAGTATTCCTCATTAATGTACGCCAGCAGTTTTTCTACCGTAGCGCTATCCCTGTGATGCTCAGGAAGTGAGTGGAGAGCCAGAAATTCCCTGCCTTCTCCAATTAACTGCTTGTAAGCCTCTATTTCATGTTGTGGAAAATTAAGGCGAGCTAATCCTTTATTTGTAGAGTTGGCTATATCCTCAAGGGTATTTAATAATGTCCCATCGAGGTCAAATATTGCCGCTCTATATTTCAATAGACTCACCTATTATCGGAGAATTAGAGGCAAAACCAATAGAGGTGCCGATTTATCCCAGGCGATTTTTCAACTCATCGAATTGATTGCGCAAACGCTTCGGAAGACGGTCGCCGAACTGTGAAAAGAATTTCTCCATTTTGGTAATTTCAAGTTTCCAGAGTTCGGTATCGACTCTGAACAATTCCCTCACGTTTTCCTGCGGGATATCAAGACCGCTGAAATCCATATCATCGCCGTTCGGTAAATAGCCGATGGGTGTTTTGCTAGCTCCAATCTTTCCATCGACCCGTTCACACATCCATTTGAGGGCGCGGCTGTTTTCTCCGAAACCGGGCCAAAGCCATTTGCCATCCTTGCTCTTGCGGAACCAGTTTACATAAAAAATTCGCGGCGCCTTATTATTCAGTTTATCGCCCATATCGAACCAGTGCTGAAAATAATCGGACATATTGTAGCCGCAGAAAGGAAGCATTGCGAAGGGGTCATACCTTATACCCACATCATCGAGAATGGCGGCGGTAGGTTCCGATGCAGCAGTAGCACCGAGAAAAACGCCGTGGTCCCAGTTGAACGACTCCATCACCAGCGGTACGACACTGGAACGGCGTCCGCCGAAGATGAAGATGTCAATGGGGACTCCTTCCGGCTTTTCCCAGTCAGGGGAGATGATAGGGCATTGTGCTGCGGGAGCAGTGAAACGCGAGTTCGCATGGGCGGCAAGCTCTTTACTGGATGGTGTCCAATCCCGACCTTTCCAGTCAATCGTGTGAGCGGGTAATCCTTCCATTCCTTCCCACCAGATATCGCCATCGTCAGTCAGGGCGCAATTGGTGAAGATAGTGTTCTTTTTAATGGTTTCCATTGCCATCGGGTTGGATTTGTAGGAAGTGCCCGGCGCCACGCCGAAGAAACCGGATTCGGGATTAATGGCATGCAGATGTCCGTCCGGGGCAATTTTCATCCATGCAATATCATCGCCAAGACATTCTGCTTTCCAGCCGGGAATGGTTGGCTGTATCATTGCCAGATTAGTTTTCCCGGAAGCTGAGGGGAAAGCGGCGGCGATATGGTATTGTCGGCCTTCAGGGTTTGTCAGCCGCAGGATAATCATATGCTCTGCCATCCACCCTTCACGTTGGGCAAGTGCTGAACCAATGCGGAGAGCCAGACATTTTTTCCCGAGGAGGGCATTACCACCGTAACCGGAGCCATAAGACCAGATTGTATTCTCATCGGGGAAATGGCTGATATATTTCTTTTCTATCGGAGCGCAGGGCCAAGCAACATCTTTCTGTCCTTTTTCTAAAGGGGCGCCGACAGAGTGGAGACACTTGATAAAATCCTGTCCCTCATTGAGAAGGTCAATCACTTTACCGCCAACACGTGTCATGATGTGCATATTACAGACAACGTATAGACTATCGGTAATCTGAGCGCTTAATTTAGACCACGGTGACCCGACCGGTCCCATCGAGAAGGGAATGACATACAGCGTGCGGCCCTTCATGCATCCTTTGTATGAAGCCGTCATCGTCGTTTTTAATTCATCAATATTTATCCAGTTGTTTGTTGGGCCTGCCTGCTCTTTATCTTTTGTGCTGATAAAGGTACGTGCCTCAACGCGGGCGACATCACTCGGGTCAGAACGGAATAGGAAGCTATTTGGGCGCTTCTTGAGAGGAATTACTTTACCTTCCGCAACCATTTGGGACATCAGGTTATCATATTCCTTTTTGCTCCCGTCACACCAGTAAACTTTGTCCGGTTGACATAGATTGGATACTTCCTTTACCCAGTTACTAAGTTTTTTGTTTTTCATCTCGTAAGTCATAGTTCCCCCTTGTTCCAAAATGAATACTTGAAAATTACTGTGGATGCTTTATTGAAGTTCTGGACTGGGTGCCGGCTTTATCCTCTCAAATACTAAGACGTAAAGCTATCATTCGCTGAGTTAGCATAAATCGAATGATTTTCTATTAGTAATAATAACATAAGCCGGGTCTGGTAGATAGAGAGATTCTCAAAAAAATCATAGCCGGGCGTAAAAATTTTTTAGTTTAATCATGCTTCACAGGTACTTTGTGCCTTTTCCAGCCGTACGGACTTTTTGTGCACTTTCTCTGATATAATATCATCAAATAAACAGAGAAAAATCACAACAATGCCAATAATCTATATCGTGATACTTTTAGCTACCGGGATAATTACCGGATTTGCCAGCGGACTTTTGGGAGTCGGTGGGGCGTTCATCATGACTCCCGTGCAGTTTTATGTATATCAACAGATGGGGTTCAGCGCAGATACAGCGATAAAAATTGCTTTCGGCACTACTTTGCTGGTTATTCTCCCGACTGCTATCAGCGGTACCTGGCGGCATCACCGGCACGGCGATATCAGATGGAAATCAGCGCTTATCATGGGAAGTTGCAGTATTCTGGGTGGCTTAGCCGGAGCGACCATAGCCGTTCACCTTTCGGGGGAAGTGCTGAAGATGGCATTTGGCGCAGTTGTTTTGCTTAGCGGTATAAGAATGGTTATTGGTAACAGGTCAAAACAAGACGACGTTACACCACGTGAGAACCCGTGGCTTTTAGTGGCATGGGCAATCCCAGTGAGTATCATTACAGGTATGCTTGGTATTGGTGGAGGCATTGTCGTCATTCCGGTTATGACACTCGCCCTCAGGTTCAGTATGCGCAGTGCCGTCGCCACTTCTCTGGCAATAATGATATTCACCAGCATCGGGGGCATAATAGGATATGTGACTGACGGTCTGCGTGTCTTCGGTACACAGGCTTTCTCCACAGGGTATGTCAATGTACAAGCATTTCTTCTGTTGGCGTCAACGAGTATTGTTACGGCTCAATTCGGCGCAATGGCATTACGCCGTATTCCTGAGAGACCTCTGCGGATTATTTTCACAATACTTATGTTCTACGTAGGGTTGAGGATGCTGGGGTTGTTTGAGCTAATTGGCTGGCATATATAGCCAGTATTGTCGCCATTACACAGTATCACCTGTTTATCTGAACCTGTGTCGAATTGCAGAGCAAACTATACATATTCCCTCGCCCTTGTGGGAGAGGAGTAAGGTGAGGGGGCTTTGAATGTCACCCTCATCACATTCGCTTCGCTCAGTGCAAGCCTTCCCTTCTCCCCTCAAGGGAGAAGAAGTTCTCTTAAGAATAGTGATTTATACAAGTGAATACTATCTCATTTTGCGGACTTAATGGTTCTATTAAAATACGGTTATTTAACAGACCGGAATAGTTTAGATGGCCACCAGCTCCAGCGTCCGGCAAGCGTAGCCAGCGCCGGTACCAGAAGCGCCCGGACCAGGAAAGTGTCTATCAATACTCCTATGCTAATCGCTACTCCAATCTGGAATACAACCTCAAGCGGAGAGGTCATCAAGGTGGCGAAGGTGCCGGCAAGAATAATGCCGCAAGCCGTTATGACGCCTCCGGTATTGGCTACGGCATGACTGACGGCTTCTTTTATCGGTCTATGCTGTGCCTCTTCACGGATACGCGAAACGAGGAAGATATTATAATCGGCTCCCAGCGCCACCAGGATTACGAAGATGAACAAGGGTATCATGTAAATTATACTGTTCTGATTCATGACATCCAGGAACAACCATGTAGCAATGCCTAATGTAGTGCCGTAGTTGAGCAGCACCGTTGCTACCATGTAGAGAGGAGCAAGAATACTTCGGAGCAGAATAGCGATTACTACAAGTATGCCGGCAATGGCAAGTCCCACTACCTTGCCGAAATCGGCATCGTTGGTGAGCATAATATCGGCGCGTACTGCGCTATCGCCACCTACATAATGGGAACTTCCTGCCAGAGTCGATAGTTCAACGTTTGTCCCTACCTCATTCCTGAGCAAGGCGACCGTATCGAGAGTCTCTGCGGAATTAGGGTCACCGCTGAGAACAA
>JAQTPO010000128.1 GCA_028712845.1 Dehalococcoidales bacterium
TGCGAAGCTCCTAATCAGGTCCCTCGAAACATATTTTAGAGAGGGGAAACCCTACGGCATCGTCCGCCTGTTTGAAGAGTGTTTTGATGGAGTCAAAACTATCATAAAGGTCTTTGCCCATACCTACGGTTTGTGAGCCCTGACCGGGGAAAACGTAAGCTACTTTTTTAGTATCGGACACAATTATCTCCTTACTTTGAAATTATTGAGGCTGGCAATCACCCGTTCCGCCTCAGCGATTGTTTCTTCAATGATGACCTTAACCGGTTTTATATCTTTTATCATGCCGGCGATTTGACCTGCCAGCATCGAGCCTTCTTCAATATCTCCGTCAATCAAGCCCTGGTACATTCTGCCCTGTCCTAACAAATTCATCTCTTCTACGGATGCGCCTGCCTGCTCCAGCGCCAAAAACTGCGCGGTCAGGGCGTTTTTGAGACTGCGGAGAGGTAAGCCGGTAGTTTTGCCGGTAATCACGGTTGACCGATCGGTAGCTTCCAGAATCTTTTGCTTGTAGGCAGGGTGGGCAATACATTCTATGCTGCAAACGAAGCGCGTGCCCATCTGGATTCCCTGAGCGCCCAGCGCAAGGGCGGCGGCAAGTCCTCTGCCATCCGCGAGACCGCCGGCGGCAATGACCGGTATCTTTACCGCATCTACTATCTGCGGTACAAGAGCGACGGTAGTGGTCTCTCCGATGTGCCCGCCGGATTCCATCCCTTCTGCAACGATTGCGTCAACGCCTGCTTTTTCCATCCGTTTAGCGGCGGTTACGCTGGCAACCACCGGTAAAATTTTCATACCGGCTTGTTTGAATCGGGGAATGTAAGGTTCGGGGTTGCCGTTGCCGGTGGCAATAATGGGGATTTTTTCTTGTAGAATAACTTCGATGACTTCTTTTGCATAGGGTGAAGTCAACGGGATATTGATGCCGAAAGGCTGATCGGTTTTCTGTTTGGTGAGGCGGATTTGCTGTCTGACCCAGTCCGGTTGATAATAGCCACACCCGATAATTCCCAGTGCGCCGGCATTAGCAACCGCCGAGACAAGCTCGGCGGTGCCTATATGTGCCATGCCCCCCTGAATTATCGGGTGCTTAATGCCAAAAAGGTCACAAATTGCTGTTCTGAGCACAGCTTAGCCATCCTTAGGAGGCTTTCTTGGGTTTGGAGCTCTTGATTTTGAGCACTTCTTTACCGTCGTAGGTGCCGCAGGTCTTACAGACGCGGTGAGGCAGTTTAGGACTGTGACATTGCGGGCAATCAATGACCGCAGTAGCGGCGAGTCCTAGGTGTTGGCGTCTCTTTCCCTGTCTTGCTTTGGCGTATTTTCGCTTAGGTAGTGGTGTCATTTTACTTTCTTCCTTTGGTGCGATTTGATATCTTAACTTTATTACTATTTTTCAATTTAAGCAATTCCGACCAGCGCAGGTCGATTTTCTCTTGCTTACAGCCGCATTTCCCGAGGTTCAGGTCTTTGCCGCAGGTGGCGCACAGTCCGGCACAGCCCTCTTTACACAGGGGCTTCATCGGCATTGCCGTGACAATATATTGCCGTATTGCTTCGGTTAAGTCAAGTTCATGGTGTTCATCTATGATGAAAGCGTCCGGTTCTTCCGGCTCGGGTAGCTTGTTACCGGTGATGATGTCTATGGTGGGGAAATACTCCTCTAAGATTTTCAGAGAAAGGCGGCACGTAATCGGTTTCAGACAGCGACTGCATGTGGTTTCGGTCTGACTGTTGAGCGTACCCTGCACGAGGATGCTGCGATTGGTGCGTATCAGCGTCAGCTCACCCTGAACCAGGTACTGACCGGCATTATCTTCCAGTACATTATTCACCTGGAAGGTTCTTATGGAACCTACCGGTGCTTTGAGTAATTGGGCAACATTTGTCTGCATAATATTTTCTCTAAGGGATTTAAAAACTGTGCCGTCTGGATTTATCTTGGAGGGGGGAATGAGGAGCTTTCCTGCAAGCAACGACCGGGCTGTTTTTATTTACACCTTATACATTATAAGGTGTAAGCATGGCAGAGTCAAATTTCATGATGAAGGTTCGAACCCACTACTGCCCAGTGAACACCTTGCGAACTTTTTCAGAACGCTTTCCGACTGAGAAGCGAACTCTTAGGAAACCACTATTTCCTATCTTATCATGCTGAGAAATGAGACTGGCAGTTTGTTTCCTAACGACTTCCCCCAATCGTTTTCCCCAACTCTTGGCGAACTTGGCCGACGTGTCTTGACAATATGTACATATAGATGTACACTTATTGTTGAGTAGTAAGAGAAGAAGCATGTCCTACCAGATTGAAATCACCGCGACAGCACTTGAAGCGCTAGAGACCATCACTGACCGGCGCACCCGTAGCGCCATCGTGCGTCGTATTGACGCTCTGGCGGAAGAGCCTGACAAGCTCGGGAAACCGCTGCGAGGCTGGCTGGCAGGGTTTATGAGTACACGGGCTGCCGGACAAAGGTTTAGAGTGGTATATAGAGTTAATAATAAAAAGGAACGAGTAGTCATCTATATGGTCGGGATACGCAAAGAAGGTAGCCGCCATGACGTATATGAATTAGCCGAACACCTCGTACGGCGGGGGTTGATATAGGAGGTTGGATATGACTATGACAAGGGAAACTAAAGAACTTAACACCGTGGATGCACGGCGGAAATTGACGAAACTTCCGGAAGAATTGGGGGATAACCCGGCGACTGTAGCAGTAACCCGAAGGGGAAAACCGGTGCTGGCAATCATGACCTGGGAAGATTATCAGTCCATTCTGGAAACTCTTGAGATACTCAGCGATGATGAAGCAGTTCAGCAGCTGCGCCGCAGCATCAAAGAGGTAAAAGAGGGGAAAACAATCTCTTGGCAGGAAGCTAAAGCGCTGCTTGGTTAAGTGAATAACTCTACTAGGAGTAAATCATGATTGAGTTTACAGCAGCTTTAGTTCAAATAGTTAATGATATTCCCCAAAATCATATGAGAAGGAATAACCTCGAATGGATGACTGCTGACCAATGTGCCACGCTCTTAGCTAATCGCGAAATTATGCCGGCTGGACAACCGAAACCCGGCTTCAACTTCAGGCAAATGCTAAGAGACGGTCGAGATGGGAGAATTCCTCTTGTGGCTGGTGCTTGGCAAGCACGGCCACATACCAGATGGATTATCAGACGAGTTTAGAATCCTTGCCAATACTGACAACCAAAGAAAAGTGAATTTTCCAGGGAATTGGTCACTGAACGAATATTATTGTACTCCCGAAAGTTGGATTCAGCAGATTTATAATCTTAAACTAAAAGCCATTTCAAACGTAGCGGTTCTGTCTATCGTCAAGTACCGCCCACCCATTTACGAACAACCAAACACTAAACTCTAGACCTTTATCAAATTCCATTAATAAAGCCAAAAACGTAATTGGTGCATTAAGGCAATTTGAAGACACCGAAATACCTTAATAATGACGCCAGTCCGTAATGACCCAGAAACGCAAGCACCAAAAACAGCACGGAATGTCCCAGCCAGCAGGAAATTGTAACTTTCCAGACACGAACTCGACTAATGCCCATCGTGACCAGCAGCGGCATTAATAAAGGATTGGGGAAAATTGAAAACAAAAATACTCCTACGTTGCCCCTTCTGTTTACAAATTCTACGACACGTGGTAACTTGATCTTCTGCAAAAACTTGCCCGCCGGGCTGGAGTAAATTTTATTAGCGGGGTCTGAGATATTCAAACTCGGGAGAAAATGCCGTCCGGTGCGTGCTGTGAAATAAACCAGCATCGAGCCAATGGCGGCGCCTGAACTGGCGATAAGCCCGATTACGACCGGCTCAAATTTACTGCCGAGTGTAAACGTTAGCGCCATACAAGGTGTCGGGATAGGTATCGGTGAACCGGCGAGAACCGCAGTAAAAAACAGCCCTAGATAAATCAGAATCTGGAATTGGCGGAGATATCTCCAATAGCGAATCAGCAGAACACACACGCCAATGGTCGCTATTATCAGTGCTATCCATACACCAGTGTTAAAGACCCTCTTTTTTCTCTCTATTTCCTTTTCCATGAATATTCCGGACCGATAGTATTACTAAATTATATACTATGTCATAATATTTTTTAACTTTTACTTACCTGATTTGTTGAATATGCCTGCAATCAGATGTGACGGTCTTGATTTCCTTGTATCCAGGGATAGATGTATAATGATGTACAAATTGTTCTCGAATTACAATATTAACACTCTGCTTAAGGTCGGGAGAAGTATATAGTATATTTAACCTTAAAATAAAAAGAGGTGAAGGCAATGATAGTCGATGTACATTATCACTATTCGAAACGGCCGGAAGATGAGAATAGGGCACGCGTAATGATAGATGATTTGATAGCGAGCGCTTCTCGTCTGGGTGTTAAAAAGCCGCACGATGAAGTATTTCGTCTTTATTACGATTATCTGCAGGATGATGACGGCGATAAACTGGTCAAGCGGATGGACGTTAATGGTATCGATGTTACCGCAATATGCGTGGTTGATAATTACAGCAACAAACTGCCCGATGAACGCATTATGCGTGTTAATGAAAAATGCGCGCAGGCTGCTGCCAAACATCCGGGGCGGCTCATCAGCCTGGCGGGAATTGATCCCAGAAGACCGAATGCTCCTGCCCTTTTCCGCAAATGCCTCACTGATTTCAAAATGAACGGACTGAAATGGCATCCCGACCAGGGATATTATCCAAACAGCCCGGAAGCTTATGCCGTTCTGGCAGTTGCCAATGAGTTCGGGGTTCCATTACTGACGCACTGCGGTCCGCTTGGTAATACACACGCTAAGTACGCTCATCCTATTCATCTTGATGATATTGCACTGGATTTCCCGAATGTAGAGATTATCGCCGCTCATATGGGAAATCTCTGGTGGCACGAATGGGCGGCGCTGGCACAGTACAAGAAGAATATCTACGGCGACCTGGCAGCCTGGCAAATAACAGCCTTGAGGAGAACGGGCATCTTCCGGAAATATCTGCGTGAAATTCTCGATGTGCTCGGTCCGGAAAAGGTACTGTGGTCATCGGATGGACCTCTTTTTGAACCCCTTTTCTCGAATAAACAATGGATAGACACCATCAAGGGATTGACCGTCAGAGGAAACGATGGCATTGCCTTCAGCCAGGAAGAAGTGAATGCTATCCTGGGGGGTAATGCCGCCCGTATCTTCAAACTGAATAAAAAAAGGACAGCTAAATAGCGTCTGCAAGAATTCGAATAATTAAGGAGATATTGAAGATGAGGCTGGAGAACAAAGTCGCAATTGTCACTGGTGGAGCTTACGGAATCGGAAAAGCAATTGCCTTTCGTCT
>JAQTPO010000129.1 GCA_028712845.1 Dehalococcoidales bacterium
GCCTTCATTAGTATCAGAATGGAGATTTATTGGAAGTCGAACCCTGTAGGAAAAGTGCACTATAATCTTCCTGCGCTTCGTAAATTAATCGAGGGCAATTTCACACAAAATTCTTGACAAGACCACAAAGACGTGAGTTCCCGAGTTACGGAATTTCCTGTTCAGACAAAAATATTAACGCGTAATCGAACCGCTTGATTTCTCCCAGTCTATAGATTAGGATTAGCTTGATATCATATAACTGGCAACAATACACCAGAGAAAGTAGCATTCTTGGCTAATCCACAATCCTCTCCAGTAATTGAAGTCAGAACCCCTAGACTCTTCTACGGCAATATTATCGTCCTGTTCTCCTTTATCATCCAGATGATAGCATGGGGAACTCAATTCAGCTTCGGAGTGTTTTTAAAAACAGTATCAAGCGAATTTGAGTGGACAAGAGCAGCGATTTCAGGCGCGTATGCAGTGAATACCCTCCTGATTGGAGTTTTTGGCATTTTTGCCGGCAAACTAAGTGATAGATACGGTCCCAGACTGGTTCTTACAGTTTGCGGCTTACTCACCGGACTGGGGTACCTGCTCATGTCACAAATCAACGCTATCTGGCAGATGTATCTATTATATGGTGTATTAATCAGCGCAGGCATGGCATGTATCTGGGTACCATTGATTGCCATGATAACAAGATGGTTTGTCCGGAGAAGGGGATTTGCCATTGGAATTGTAGCATCGGGGACAGGAATCGGCATCGCCATCATGCCGCCACTGGCTGACTATCTCATCTCTAACTATAGCTGGCGGATTTCTTATGTTATTGTTGGCATAATCATGCTGGGGGGAACCATTCTAGCGGCACAATTTTTAAAACGTGACCCTGGCCAGATAGGGTTATCCGCCTATGGTGCCGACCCGGCAAAGACAGGGTCCCTGAATTTAGAACATCATGGCGTTTCGGTTCAGGAAGCTTTCCGTGACAGGCGATTCTGGATAATCAGCACGATGTTCTTTTGTTCAAATTATTCTCTGCAGGCGGTGTTCGTACATATCGTACCACATGCTACAGATATCGGGATTGCCAGTGTTACTGCCGCTACCATTATGTCAATTCTTGGCTTCATAGCCGTAGGCGGTAAGCTCGGCATGGGCGGCATTATAGACCGGATTGGCAACAAGCGAGTCGCCATTACTTATTTTCTTCTGTTTTCCGTGGCCTTCTTCTGGCTACTGGCCGCCGACGAACTTTGGATGTTCTACCTCTTCGCCGTTATCTTTGCGGTCGGCTGGGCAGGATTTGCCGTGTTGCAGGCACCAATTATAGCCGAATATTTTGGATTGAGGGCGCTCGGCACAATCTTCGGACTGGCAACTTTTGCCACTCAAATGGGGGGTGCGGTTGGTTCATTTTTGACCGGCTTTATCTTTGATGTTAGCGGTAGTTATCATCCGGCTTTCATAATTTGCGGTGTATTAGGTATCATAGGTATGACGCTTTCGGTAATCCTGAAAGCCGCCAAATAGATTTAGGAAAGAATGAACTCGTAACAAGTTAAACGGGCGAACAAAATTGGCCCGATACGAGCTGATATGGGAAATCCCGGTTGATATACAATTGGCAGTAAAAGGAGATTGAAGTGAAAATTGTTGACGTGAAAACATATGTCGTTGAGACCCCGCCTCCCCATCACGGAGGGCAATTCTGGGTGTTTCTGAAACTCACTACGGATAACGGGATAGAAGGCTTCGGCGAGGCGTACAAAGTGCCTTTCCACCCCAAAAATGTCGCGAAACTCATCGAGGACTACGTCCAGGTATATGTTATTAATACCGACCCGTTTAAAATCGAGACGCTTTGGCGCAAGGTCTATTATGGTGACGGATATGAATTCCGCGACCATCACCAGCACCCGGACCACGCAGTGATGGGGGTACTCAGCGCAATCGAGATGGCCTGCTGGGACATCATCGGCAAGGCAGCGAACCAGCCCATCTATAATCTGCTGGGCGGTCAATACCACGAGAAACTCCGGTCCTATACCTACCTTTATCCCGCGCCGGGGGACACCACCGACCGCTCTCCACATCTCGACCCGGAACAGGCGGGAATCAGAGCAGCCGCATATATCCAAGAAGGCTTTACCGCGGTCAAGTTCGACCCTATCATCAACCTGATGTCGGCGCTAAACCCCGCGGAGACCACGCTGGAGATGCTCGACAATGCGGAGGCCGTAGTCAGGAGCGTCCGCGAGGCTGTCGGCAATAAGTGTGATATTCTCATCGGCACCCACGGGCAGTCGACCACCGCCGATGCCATCAGATTCGCTAAAAGGATGGAGAAGTACGACCCGTTATGGTTCGAGGAGCCCGTGCCGCCCGAGAACAACGATGAACTGGCGAGGGTCGCGCACGCCACCAGCATACCCGTTGCCACCGGAGAAAGACATTCGACGAAATACGAGTTCCGCCAGCTGCTGGAAAAACAGGCAGCAGCAATCCTGCAATTCGCGCTGGGGCGTGTGGGCGGGATAATGGAGGCAAAAAAAATAGCGGGTATGGCGGAAGCCTATTACGCGCAAATCGCACCACACCTGTATTGCGGCCCCATCGAAGCCGCCGCCAATATACAAATTGATACCTGTAGTCCCAATTTCTTAATCCAGGAGAGTATCGAGAACTTCGGCGGATTCCATGCTGAAATCCTGAAAGAGGCTATCCGATGGGAGAAGGGCTATATTATCCCGCCAACGAAGCCGGGCCTCGGTGTCGAACTAAACGAGAAGGTGGTAGCGAAGCACCTTTACCGGGGATGACATAGACGGTTAAAATCTCCTTCGCAACCGTAGCTGCAAAGAGATACCTTTATTGTTTTAATAATACGGACAGCCAGGTTCAACTCTTGCGGATTTTTACCGGGCAGGTCTTGTAAGCCGGCGTCTTGGTCACGCGATCAAGAGTCTTCGGATCGGCGCTGATAAGCTCGTTAGTCGGGCATTCGGCAAAGTGGAAAGACATAGCCACCATGCCCACCGGTACCGTCTCGGTTATCTTGGCTTTGACCGTCACCTCGCCCTGGCGGGATATTACCTGCACCATCTCGCCTTCTTTGATGTTAAGCGCGGCAGCGTCCTGCGGATGTATCCGCACCAGATCTTCGTTCATCAAGATATTAAACAAATTGACCTTTCTCGTCGTGGTGGCGTGAAAGTGATACAGCCGCCGGACCGTCGTCAGCATCAGCGGGTACTCTTTATCGGTTTCCTCTACGGTTGGGCGGTAATCGAGCGGTACGAAGTACCCCTTTTTATCAGGCCTCGAGAATGCCTCCTCATGCATGATACAGGTACCGGGATGGTCGTCGCTGGTGCAGGGCCATTGCAGACCGCCCTCTTCCAGCCGGCGATAATTGATGCCGCCGTAGCTGGGAGTAAGACTGGCGATTTCATCCATAATCTGTTCGGCGCTCTGATGCTGGAAGCCAGGCGCGCCCATCCTCCGCCCAATTTCGCTGGGTATCCACCAATCCGGGCGGCAAATGCCCGGAGGCTCCACCGCCTTTCTGACCATCTGCACCCGGCGTTCCGTATTAGTAAAGGTGCCGTCTTCTTCGGCAAAGCAGCAGGCCGGTAACACTACGTCGGCCAGTTCGCCGGTTTCATTCATAAAAATATCCTGAAAGACGAAGAATTCCAGATTATTGAGCGCCTGGCGGACATGCTTGCCGTCGGGGTCAGTGAGCACCGGGTTTTCGCCCACGAGGTAAAGGGCTTTTAACTTCCCCTCGGCAGCGGCAGGTATCATCTCGGTAAGCTTTAAGCCCGGTGTTGGGTTCAACTTGACTCCCCAGGCTTTTTCGAACTTCTCACGGGCTTTTTCATCAGCTACTTTCTGGTAGCCGGGGTATACGTCAGGAAGGCATCCAACATCGCAGGCGCCCTGCACATTGTTTTGTCCCCTCAGAGGATTAACCCCACCACCGGGTCTGCCGACATTGCCGGTAAGCAACGCCAGGTTGCCTGTAGCGATGACGTTATCCGTGCCATGACTGTGTTGAGTGAGTCCCATTGCGTAAAGGATTGCCGACGGGCTGTTGCCGGCATACATGCGGGCAGCTGCTACTATCTGTTCAGCAGATACGCCGGTGATTTTGACCACGCGGTCCAGAGGATACTCCGTTAGCTTTTCGCGGAAGGCTTCGAAGTTCTCGCAGCGTTCCTCAATAAACGCAGCATCATGAAGACCTTCGTCCAGGATTATTTTCATCATGCCCATCAGCAGGGCAACATCGGTGCCGGATTTAAGGCGCAGCCACAGGTCAGCATCCCGCACTAGTTCCACCCACATCGGATTGATGACGATAAGCTTAGCGCCTTTGCGGATGGTTTGCCGCATCTTCATGGTTAGCACCGGGTGGGCCTGGGCAGTATTGGTGCCGATGGCCAGAAAACATCTGGAGTTGCCCAGGTCTTCAACGTTATTGGTCATTGCCCCGCTGCCGAATGTGGTGGCCAGACCGGCCACTGTCGGGGCATGTCAAAGACGGGCGCAATGGTCAATGTTGTTGGTACCAAACGCCACCCTCCCCAGTTTCTGCATAGCGAAATTGGCTTCGTTAGTGTTGCGCGCCGAGGAAACGAAGCCAATTTCATTACTGTTGCACTTCTTTAGCTTTTCGACAACGAAACTGAGCGCTTCTTCCCAGGTAGCTTCCTCAAATTTACCATTCCGTTTGATGAGGGGTACCTTGAGCCTTGTTTCGTGCTTAACAAAATCAACCACACCGAAACGTCCCTTTACGCAAAGGCGGCCCTCGTTGGAAGGTCCATCCTTATTACCACGGACGCTGACGATCTCATTGCCACGCACCCCCAGGTATATCTGGCAGCCTACGGCGCAGTAAGGACAGGTGCTCGCTACCTCTCTCGTTGCCTGCCGCGCATTCCGGAACACGAGTGCGCCGGTCGGACAACGTGTCACGCATTCGCCGCAAGTTTCACACCGTGAATCAAGTATCGGCTTATCGCCGAAGGTGCTTACCGTAGCTGAATTGCCCCGGAAGGCAAGGTCGATGGCGTCGATGCAGGTAATCTCATGGCAGGCGCGTACGCACTTTGCGCAGAGAATACATTTATTCATGTCCCGGATGAAAGCGGGATTACTGTCGTCGATTTCTAAGGTCGTCTTTCTCTTACGCAGATTATTAAAGTGCTCCTCATTGATACCCCGGTAGGCTGATATCTTCTGTAGCTCACATTGCTGGTTCTTCGCGCAGGTAAGGCAATTTCCATTATGGTTAGCCAGGATAAGCTCCATGGTAGTAGTCCGGGAGAGCCTTACCAGTTCCGTCTCGG
>JAQTPO010000130.1 GCA_028712845.1 Dehalococcoidales bacterium
GTTCAGTGGCACTATAAGTGCACCTGAGCATGGCGAATAGGGAGTGGGTCATTGTGTAATGAAGGGAATGAGAATAAAGATTATGTTTCAACCGAATGCCGAAGGTAGCGCCCGCATTTTTCCCATTGCTATTTAATTTCCGTACTGTTATGATTTTGCTGACCAAAATATTTCAGGTTTGGGAGGACAGAGATGAAACAGATAAAAGAATGCCGAATTCAGGACCTCCAGAATGTGGAAATCTTTGCCGGACTCAATGTAGATGAAATGGAACAAGTGAAAAAATTGTGTCTTCATGAATCCTATGCTGGCGGAGAATATATCGGGACCCAAGGTGAAACCACCGATGAATTACTCATTGTAAATGGCGGGAAGGTCACTATTGAAATGCGGATTGAAGTCCAGCCTTACACTCAAAAGGTGACGGTTGCCACGTTAAGCAAAGGGCAGATTTGTTCTTGGTCCGCCCTGGTTGAGCCCTATATACTCACATCCTCGATTAAATCCGTTGGACCGTCCGAAATCATTGCAATCAAAGCCGCGGATTTGCAGCGGGTTTTTCAAAAAGTGCCAAACATTGAACTGGTAGTGATGAGGAATCTCACCCGGGTCATTGCGCGGAGATTAAGAGACAGCCACACACAATTTTTGAACCTCGTTGCCGAGATGATAAAACAGGGACACTGGTAGGTTAGAGGGATTCATTCAATACTGGGACTATTCGAATGCCGGCCCATTGATATCGGCATCGTTATTGTAACCGACGTTTTCCCAGTATCCACGGAAATTGGTATCCGAGGATAGTTCTATGCGGGTAATCCATTTCGCCCATTTATAGCCGAACTTGCTTTTGGCTACCACCTGGAAAGGAAACCCCCTATCCGCAGGTAAAGTAATATCATTCAGCTTCAAAGCGATGATTATATTATTATCACGAACGTAGCCTAAATCCAGAGAAGAATAGCCCGTTGTTGGGACATCCGCCGTGTAAAAGATAACTATTTTAGCCTCAGGTTTAACCTGAGCATCCTTAAAAATAGCATTTAGCTCCGGGCCTGTCCATTTAGCAGTGAAATTCCAGCCCTCAACACAATCCAGGTCCATCAACCATGATTCTTGAGTGTATGCCTGTAAATCGGCATAGGTCAGAGTCAGGGGGTTTTCCACCAGTCCGTCAACTGTTAGTGTGTAGGTAGCTTCATCGATAATTTGCGTCCCTTTCAGGGCATTGTTATTTTGTTTACTGATTGGCGTTAGTTTCGCGCCCTGGAACTCGGTAGCCTCAACCTCTCCGGGTCGGGAGGGTACAACCGGTCGACTGCAAGCAGACAAAGAAAGGGTAAGTGCCATAATAACGGTAACTATTATAAACAATATTTTTCTTCTGTATTTTTTCATACGAATTCTCCTAGGTCAGGTATTCCACATAGACAACCACCCATATTAGCCCTAACCCCAGCGCTATCAGACCGCCATCGATTAGCCAATTGACGCGTGGCTTTTTTATGCCGACCATCAACCTGATATTTATTAAAACATGACTCAAGAAGAAAATTGCCAGTGGCAGGTTGGTCGCCCGGTGAATGGAATTTGCCAGTCCCCGGTCAATCAGTCCGAAGGAAACTTTATAGATGATTTCAGTATGAGTGATTCCCCAGCCCGAGACTATCAACACCGCTACCGCCAGGAGTAGTAACCAGGCGCTAATACGAGAAATGCGTCTTAACCACTGAACGGACTTCGCGACTTCGTGAGCTTTGTTTGTCACTGCCATCAGTCCCCCTCTTCGCAAAGCCAACGGTAGTATATTCTACGAGTATTATACCTTAATCGCTTCTTGTCAACAGAAACCGGGGAACAAAAGAAAAACACGCCTTTAATGGTGTTTGGTCGTCAGGCACAGCCTTATGTTAAGATAGAGAAAACATTGAACCGGAGTTGAAATATGAAATACGAAAATATACTGGTTAAGAAAAACAATGCCGCGGTCACGATAGCCTTTAATCGCCCTGAAGTCTTGAATGCAATGAGTCTTGAACTGTGGCGAGAGCTTAATCAAGCCATACTGGAATTGAAAAAAGATCCCCAGGTGAAGGTAGTGATTCTAAGGGGAGCCGGAGGTCGCGCCTTTAGCGTCGGCATGGACCTGAAAGCCGCTTACAAGACCTTCGCCACTGCCGTTGAGCAGGTAGGGCAGGCGATTCACGGTTGCTGTCGGGATTTGATGCAGAGTCCCAAAATAGCGGTGGGGGTGGTAGATGGGTATTGCTTCGGCGGCGCTCTGGAACTGCTGCTGGCGTGCGATTATACTATAGCTACTGAGAATGCCGTGTTTTCATTGCCGGAAATGAATCTGGGGCTTCCCTGCATGGTCGAGGCGGCGCTGCTTGTCCCCGCCGTGGGGCTGGCAAAAGCCAGGGAGATGTGTTACTTCGCCTGGAATTACGATGCCCGCAAAGGTGAAAAAATGGGTATCGTGAATGAGGTGGTAAAGAACGACGGGCTTGAGCAACGCCTTTCGGAAGTCGTGAGAGAACTTTCAGACAAGGATGCGGCTGCCCTCAAAGTACAGAAGGACATCATCTATAAATGGCTTACCACGGACATCGAGACAGCGATGCAGTATTCTATCCTCGCCATGAAGTTGTGTCAGGGTTCTCCGGCTCAAACCGAAGCTATGCAGGCTTTTCTGGAAAGAAAGAAAAAAACATGAATCACAATTTGTTTTCGTGGTTGGGTCTAACAACACTGTAACTTGTTGGGTGATGTAATCAAGGAAGATATTGAATTCCAACAAAGTTGGAATTCAATATCTCTACAATGTCATTCCCGCGCAGGCGGGAATCCAAAACAAATGGTTATATAAACAGGCATCCCATCTTATCCTTGTTGTTTTGATGCAACTATTATGCTACTTTTGAGATATACCATTCATCGGGATAAAATATAGAAGGAGTAAAGGACATGGCAAAAACTGAAAAGACTATTCTGCTGGAGAAAAAAGGACCCATCGCCCACATTACCTTCAATCGGCCGGAAAAATTGAACGCCTTCCGTCTGGAGGAATACTATTTGCTCGATGATATTGTGAATGAATGCAATAATGACAAGAAAATCAGAGCAATGATTATTACCGGCAAGGGGCGGGGCTGGTCAACTGCGGATGATGTGGATATTTACAACAAGAAAAATGAAGAACCGTTTAAAAGTTCGTGGGATGAGCATGACCGGGATACTATCCGGCATGGCGGTATGAATATCAGTCAGCGCACGTTTTTGACATTAATGGAATCTCCGAAGGTATCGATTGCGGCAGTAAACGGACCCTGTTGGCTAATCGGTATTCTGGCGGCGTGCGACTTTGCTATTGCCGCCGATGTCGCCACATTTACCGATGGCGATGTCAGGATGGGCTGGAGCCCGGGGAGCAACGAGACCGTCGGGTTGACGAGACTTTTAGGCAGGCGCCATGCGCTTGAGTTCCTGCTTACTTCCCAGCCGATATCGGCACAGGAGGCTTACAGAATCGGGTTGGTCAATAAAGTAGTACCTCTTTCACGACTCATACCGGAAGCGGAGAAGCTGGCAAATACGATGGCTACCTATCTCGAAACCGGCATCCACCTGACAAAACTGTCCGTAACCACCGCTCAGGAACTGCCGCTGCGTCAGGCGATTTTAGCGGAGACTGCCTATACAAAAATGTCCCTGTACTTCTCGCCGAATGAGTGGGGACCGACATTTGCGAAAAAAGGTAAAAAGAGTAAAGGTAAATAACCTGGCGCTAATTGAAAGTCCATAAAAAAGAGGGAGAGCTCTCCCTCTTTTTGCATCGTTATTCTTTCTTGTCCGGTTGTTCCTCAGCCTTCGCTGCCCCCTCTTCTTCCTCATCGGGTTGTGTGTCTGCTGCTTTCCCCTGTTCCAACTGTTCAATCAGCTGTTTCACTTTCCTGCTATCAAACCACATGCCGATAACACTGCTGACGAAGAGAACAATGCCGACACCGGTAAGTAGCCAACTCCAAATATCCATGTCAAAATGCTGAATATAACGCGTTATGTACGGAATCGTTACCACGAATATCAAGCCCACCGTTGCCAGCACATTAAAGACCGAATCGTTGTGTCTCGCTGCTTTGATTCTTTCTTGCATGCCGACAATCCATGCCCGGTCAAAAGCTGCGGTCGTGAGTTGACTGCCGCACTCAGAACAGAAATTGGCTTTTTCATTTACCTGACTGTTACATACAGGACAATTAGTCATAATGTTCCTCCCTGATATTTCATATTATCCCCATCTTTCCGCCTTTGCAAGAGACATTTCATTTTTAATGTTAGGTTAATGGGAGCGGCAAATAATTACAGCTCTTAAGGCAGGCTCTCCAGCGCCGTCCCCTGAGATAAAACAGCACCTGTCTGGTCTTTAGTCATGACCTCCAGGACGAGAAATTTCTTTCCGCCGGTTATCTTCTTTTCAACCACTTTTGCTTGAGTCATGATGGTATTACCCGGATAAGCCGGTGAAATAAACCGCGCTTCCAGCCGGTGATGCGTCCCGCCGAGGGGCCACACCCAATCAGTCATGGTGCGGTTCATCACCGTGAATGTCATCAGTCCGTGACCGATGACGTTATTGAGCCTGGTTTTCCCGAACTGGTAGCCTTTAACCCACGGCGGGTCGAGATGAATCGGGTTATAGTCTTTCGTAGCGTCAGCAAACAGCCATATCCGTTCTTCTGTTACCTTCATCGTTACGGAAGGTAATTCGTAGCCGATATTGATATCTTCAAAACTTTTCATGTCTTTCATTTTTCCCTCTTTTCTATAATAACAATACAATTCGTTCCAGCGAAACGCTGTTATTTTTCGTGAATTCTCCAGCCGCCGCCCGCACAAATCACCTCACCGTGTTGATTGAAGAACACATTTTCATGGTGCACCCACAAACGGTTTGCTTTGATATACTTATCGTTGAGCGTTCTTTTCAGAGTGATGGTGTCTCCCGGTCTCGCCGGCACATTGTACGACCATTTCTGTCCCAGGTTGACAACACCGGTCATTCTAATGTCATCCTCCTCATGCGTGCACTCGAAAAGAAGTAATCCGTGGATACCCGGCGGGGAAATAATGCCGCCGAATTGCGATTTTTTTGCCGCCTCTTCATCGAGGTACATCGGATTCATGTCCTCTGAAGCTTCCGCGAGTTGCTTGATTGCTTCGCGGGTAAGCGTAAACGATTTGGTGGGAATATCCTCCCCGATGACGATTTCGTCCCATCGTTTTCTGGTTACATCCGTCTTCCGGAAATTCGGGGCTTTTGCCCGGTCTTCTTGCCA
>JAQTPO010000131.1 GCA_028712845.1 Dehalococcoidales bacterium
CCTCAAAGCTCCGAATCATTTCCACCTCCAGATGAAAACATCTTACCGATTAAGAGGGATAAGAGTCAAACCCAGATGTCATTCCCGCCTTCTCGGGAATCCAGCTACCAAGGATTCGTGTCATACTGAACGAAGTGCAGTATCTAGTCATTGTCTTTCTTGCCCCGTATATAAAATACTGGGTATTCCAGCACCAAGCCAATTAATTTTGTCTTTCCTGCGAAAGCAGGAATCCATAAAATAGGCATCTGTTACATTTGGGGGAATCAATCTGGATTCCGTGTCAAGCACGGAATGACAAGAGGGATTATAGCCTTTTTATTTAGAGCCCACTACTCCCTTTTCTTGTCCCTCTTACCTCATTTGTGTTAGACTTTTCTCATAATGAGGTTAATTTGAGAATGAAGAAACGCGTTTTTTCCGGCGCCCGTCCCACTGCCAGGCAACATATCGGCAACCTGCTTGGCGCTATCGATAATTATGTCAAGTTGCAGAATGAATACGACTGTGTTTACTGCATCGTCGATATTCACGCTCTCACCACACTGCAGGAAACAGAGAAAATCCAGGGGTATATCCGCGACCTCGCTCTCGACTGGTTAGCCGCAGGCATTGACCCGCAGAAAAGCATTGTTTTTGTGCAGTCTCATGTGCCTGAAGTAACGGAACTGCACACGTATTTAAGCATGGTCACACCGCTGGGCTGGCTATTAAGAGTGCCTACTTTCAAAGAAAAAGCAAAGGCTCAACCGGACAACATCAATTACGGGCTGGTCGGTTACCCTGTACTGCAGACTGCCGATATCGTGCTTTATAAAGCAGAAGTTGTGCCTGTCGGGGAAGACCAGTTACCCCACTTGGAACTGGCGAGAGAGATTACGCGCCGGTTCAATGCCTTGTTCGGAGAAACTTTCCCCGAACCTAAAGCCAAGCTAACTGAATTTCCGCTGATTCCGTCGCTAACTAGTAGTGGAAAGATGAGCAAATCCGAGGAAGGGTCAGCAATCGACATTGCGCATACGGCAGAGGAAACCACCGCACGAATCATGACTGCTATAACTGACCCGGCACGGAAATTCCGTAAAGACATCGGACACCCTGAAGTCTGCAATATCTACACCCTGCACAAATACTTCACGCCGTCAGAGGTTGAGGGAATCGGTAACGAATGCCGCAAAGCCGGCATCGGTTGTGTTGATTGTAAGAAATTGCTGGCGAAGAACATGAATGAATCGCTGGCATCTTTACGGGCAAAAAGAATGGAACTAGCTGCGAAACCGGATTATATCAACGAGGTGTTGGCTGACGGAGCTAACCGTGCCCGGGTTATCGCCCGTGAAACGATGGGCGAAGTTAGGAAGAAAATAGGACTTGCGTAAATATAGTTGATAGCACATAAAAATATTTGGAGGACGATTAAGGATGGCGACGACAAAGGAATTACTGGAAGAATATAAAAAGAAACGACAGAAAATTACCACGATGGCGAGCGCTGACGCAATCGAAAAACGCCACAAAGAAGGTCAGTTGACCGCCAGAGAACGGATTGATTATTTCTTTGACAAAGGCACTTTTACCGAAATGGGGATGTTCGTCAAACACCGTACCACTGCCTTCGGGCTGGATAAAAAAGAAATCCCGGCCGATGGCATTGTCACCGGTTTCGGCAAGGTGAACGGCAGATATGTGGTGGCAGCAGCGGAAGACTTTATGTCGCTTGCCGGCACCTTCGGAGAACAACACGGGAAGAAGCTCGCTTACGCTATCACTTTCGCCAAGGAAAAAGGCTGGCCGTTTATCGGAATGAACGATTCCGGCGGTGCGCGTCTGCAGGAAGGTATGGATACACTGGAAGCCTACGGCTGGACATTCCGCTCCCAAATTCTTGCTTCCGGCGTTATCCCGCAGATTGCCCTGCTAATGGGTCCGTGTCTTGGCGGGCAGGCATATCATCCCGTGATGCAGGACTTCCTGATTCAGTGTAAAGACACCGGCTTTATGGGCATCGCCGGCTCTGCTTTTGTGGAAACACAATTAGGGCAGAAAATCAGCTTACAGGAATTATCAGGTTATAAAGCCCACGCTATCAAATCAGGTTGCACCCACCTTGTGGCTAATGACGACAAGGACGCCATCGATAAATGCAAAGCCCTGCTGGCGTTACTGCCGGCGAATAACACCGAGAAAGCGCCGGTTCTTGCCACCAAAGACGACCCGGAAAGGCTCTGTCCCGAACTCGACATCATCATCCCGGACAAGTCAACGGCACCCTATAACATGCAAAAAGTCATCAAGGCGATTGTTGACGACGGCTATTTCTTCGAAACGGCAGCGTTACATGCCACCAGTATTATCACCGGGTTTGGTCGCTTTAACGGCAGGACGGTAGGTATCTTCGCAAATCAACCGATGCAAGCCGCCGGCGTCATCAATATCGACGCCGCCGATAAAGCCGCCCGGTTCATCCGTTTCTGCGACCTGTTTAATATTCCGATGATTACCTTGGGCGATTGTCCAGGCTATATGATTGGCCCGGAACAGGACTGGAAAGGCATACTGCGGCACGGCGCCAAACTGCTCTTTGCTTGGGCTGATGCCACCATCCCGCTTATCTCCGTCATGCTCAGAAAATCTTATGCCGGCGCTCACTACGGGATGCTGGATAAATCGATTGGCGCAGACTTCGTTTTTGCATGGCCCACCGCCCGAATTACCATTGTCGGCGCGGAAACCGCCGCCAGCGTTATCTTTGCGCGGGAAATCCGTGAATCGAAAAATCCTGAAGAGACTAAAAACCAGCGCATACAGGAATACAGCGACCTCTATGAGAACCCGTTTGTCGCCGCCGAACGAAGCTGTGTGGATGAAATCATCATGCCCCATGATACCCGCAAGATGATAAACCGGGCGCTGGATATCCTTGAAGACAAGAACAAAAACAACAAGGCTTTCAATGCCAGGGTCTGGCGGAAATATTCGAATATTAACTTGTAGCTGACAGCATTCAGCTATCAGCAGTCAGAATTAAATTAGCTAAAAGCTGGCGGGTAATAGCTTTTAGCTAAGAGCTTAAGTATGAAAGACTTCAGAAAATTAAGCGTCTGGGAAAAAGCCCATTTACTTACAATAGATGTTTACCGGTTAACTTCGAGTTTTCCGAATAGTGAACTATATGGACTCACTTCACAAATTAGAAGGGCTTGCGTTTCCGTCCCAGCCAATATTGCTGAGGGATGTGGAAGAGAAGGGGAAAATGACTTTGCCCGTTTCCTGCAAATCGCATTAGGTTCTGCCAGTGAACTGGAATACCACCTCTTGCTCGCCCACGATCTTAATTTGCTCAACGAAACAAACTTCGGGAATCTTGAGAGCAGGGTAACTGAAGTAAAGCGTATGTTAACATCACTTATTCAAAAACTGAAAGCTGATGGCTGATAGCTGACAGCTACTTAGGAGAATTAAAATAGAAATCATTCCTGCCGTTGACCTCAAGGGCGGAAAGTGCGTCCGTCTCTATCAGGGCGATTACAATCAGGTGACCCAGTTTTCCGATGACCCGCTGGACGTGGCACTAAAATGGCAAGCAATGGGTGCCTCAAGGCTTCACATCGTTGACCTGGATGGCGCCGCCACCGGGGAGCCGGTGAATCTGGAAGTTATCCGGAATATTGCCAGCGCAGCGCTTATCCCCACCCAGTTAGGCGGCGGTTTGCGTGATATCGAAACCATTCAGCAAATGCTCCGACTGGGGATTGAGCGGGTGATTCTGGGCACAGTCGCCGTGGAAAATCCCAAACTGGTGGAGGAAGCCTGTAAACGGTTCAATGACTACATCATCGTCAGCATCGATGCCAGAGACGGATTCGTATCCACTCATGGCTGGCTGAAAGAAACGAGTCTGACAACCGTTCAATTCGCTGAAAATATGATTAAGCTGGGAGCCCGGCGGTTCATTCATACTGATATTGTCAGGGACGGCACGCTCACCGAACCGAATTTCACGGCAATCGCAGAATTGGTCCATAGCATCAAAACACCGGTGATTGCCGCCGGAGGGATTACCTCAATTCTGCACCTGAAAATGCTGAAACAGCTTGGCGTAGAGGGTGCTATCGTCGGCAAGGCGCTTTATACCGGTGACATTAATCTAAAAGAAGCGCTGAGCGAAATTAATAGATAATAGAAACTCATAATCCTAAAGTCGTTGTGAGGAACGCAGTGACGAAGCAATCTCCGGGAGGGGAGATACACCGCCCCCTGAAATTGCCACGTTCCGCTCTCAATGACGCACTGAATTTTCTTAATACCGATACCGTAACAATGTACGGTACAAAATTGCATCGGTATGCTATACTCTTTATTAAAATGGGGCAATCATATGAAAGACATTAAGTTCGATGAAAAGGGACTGGTTCCTGCCGTAATCCAGGATACAGACACCGGTGAAGTCCTGATGGTGGGTTACATGAACGAGGAAGCGCTCAAACTCACCCTCGAGGGTAAAGACGTCTGGTTTTACAGTCGGAGCCGTCAGGAGCTATGGCACAAAGGCGAGACTTCCGGCAATTACATCAGGGTAAAAGAGGTCTGGAAAGACTGTGATAACGACACTATACTGGTAAAAGCGAAGCCGTTAGGTCCCGTGTGCCACACCGGCGAAAGAAGCTGTTTCTTTCAGAAGCTTAAGTAATAAGGCAATATTCTGCTTAGCCCTTGGCTTTTCTATGGTCGGAATATGGTTTAGCTTTCTCCCAGCCTTCAGGGAATATCCGTTTCATCTCTTCATAACATGACTGGCACAAAGGGTCGTGTTGCAGCCAAGGCACTACATACTTGTTCCATTCAACCTCTGTCACCGTAGGCGTAGGCAAATTTTTAGCACCGCATCTTGCGCAAACCATAGCCCAGTGCAGGTGCGGGATACGCCCGAATTCGTTAAAGAATTTTTCCTGTTGTTTTGCCTGTTTTTTGGCTAGACCCTGTTTAGCTACACCGGAATCATGAGACGCATCGATGCGGAGTATTCTATTGTAACAACCGCAGGTTATCAACTGTCCGCCACAGAAAGGGCAGAGCTCACTCTCGCAACCAAACAAATGGTATTCACCCTCTGCCGCACCACAACAAGAGCAAAAATGTTCGGTCAACGGTCACTTCACCTCGATAAGTATTCGTATCAGGTTTCTGTTAAGCTTCACTTATACGCTTGATTGTGGTGATTCTTCCTGGTCGGCTTCTACCGCAGTCTTCATCGCCAGAATGCCCACTTCAAGCTGTTTATCATCCGGCTCACTCGTGGTGAGAGCCTGTAACCACATACCCGG